>NZ_JBSUGE010000013.1:0-193749 GCF_054064075.1 Vibrio sp. JZG10 | reverse complement strand
AGCATGAGAGCTAGACTATAAGAGTACGACAAAGTCGATTGGTACTTATCCCGTCAGGTTCCCTCAGTAATGACAAATTGCTTACTATAGCCCATGCATTAGCCATTAAAGAAGCTCACTCATTTCTGGCACACTGTTGGCTTGCTCTAGCAAGTATTCACACTCTGTTTGGATGAGTGAGACGCATAGTTCTATGTGTTCACGTTCTCGATCCTCGATTCCTTGAGCTTCGGTAAGTTCAATCGCTTCCTTCAGGGTGTTTTTTATAGCACCAACGGTTTCTACCATTATGGAAGCCATTTTGGTGCCTGAATAACCCAGCAGAGCGCCGAATTCAGCTAAATCATAGCTGGTGATAGGGCGTTTGAAGTTACCTTTCGGCGGATTTTGAAAGTCTTCACTTTCCCAATCTCCAATCGACATTGCAAAATATTGAGGGATGCTGGCGGCACGGCCCTCATCAGCAGACAATTTGCCGCTTCGTGAGTTGCGTTTTGCTCCCTCTTGAGCGATGGCTTCTATGTTTACTAAATCATAAAAAGGGGTCAGTTCCAGGCCTTTAGGGGTGACGAAGAAGCTAATATTTTTACCATGGGCATCGTAGTTTAGCGTTGCTAGGTTAAAGAGCATCCATTGGGTAAGCTGTAGGTTGGTGATGACCGTGTCTATGGTTTTGACGCTCAGTAGGCGTGGGAAAGAAACACCATCACGCATATATACGCCATCGCCTTCATCCCCATTCTGACGCTCGTATTTGTAACCTGGAGGTAAGTCAGTTGCCTGACAGCCATCAATCACATGTCTTCGTTGAACGACATCACGAGCCTCGATATAGGCACGATCGAACCGCTCTATTATCAGTGTTCTAGTCTTCCCAATGCGAGTTAAATCAACATTAGCGACGTGCAAACCTGCTAGCTTGGCTAATGTCATGCAAAAGAACTCGTTAACAGCAATACATGGTGCTTTACCGCTTTCAAACTTCAGAATGTAGTTCGAACTTAATTTGCCTTCACCAAACCCCCATTCATCACCGCGCTTAAGTAAGTTTAACTTGTTTTGAACTCCAGCAACCGAAAGGCGAACCTTACCGTCCCAATACACTAATGGCGCTAGATTTCGCTCTAGTCGTTCTATTAGTTCATCATCAGGTACAGATCTAAAGCTGGTTTCCCCAGGTTCTGAGCCTGGAACTCGAAAAGATAGTGCGCCAGATGTTTCCGCACCAAGCTTGCGAATCAGCCCGAACGTGTTGCTTTTGGATATAGTGGTGTTTTGTATCATCTCCTCAAAGGCTTCTCCTTCAGGAAGGAGATTTCTGAGGTAGTTCTCAATACTACGTGGCGAAGCCCGATCATCGAAAGGGATGTGTGGCGAAATCGGGAAACCAGAGTGTTTCCATTCATCTTCATAGATGAATGAGAACTCTGTTTCTGTTCCGACAGGAAGAATCAAACGACCAATTTTGGTATTTGTACCGATAAACACGTCTAACTGTTGTAACTTACTCATACCAACCGTCCTCATTGCTTCTCACGCAGTTTTCAGCTTGGGAGGGTATTTGGCTATGTGGACGAACAAATAGGTTTACATCGATAAGGCGTAACGACAGCCCTAAGATGTCCATGAGGATGAGTACATTGGCAAAGGTGACACTGGTATCGCCTTTTTCTACTTTCATGACTGTTCTACGAGATAAGTTGGCTTTTGAAGCGAGATCATCAATACGCCAGCCTCTATCGGTGCGTTTTGAGCGAATGGCGCTCCCCAGCGTTTCCATACTGAACTCGGTATTCAAATCAGGCATAGGTTGTGCCTTTACCATCTTACCTTTTTTCATAAGTGCCTTTTAATGTACTTTTGTCATTATTGGGTTCGTTTTAATTTATAAGTTCACTATAACTCACTTTTGTTGTGGCTGTATAAGAAATTATCTATAAGTGCAATTTAAGTTACTTATGGTTGGTTTGCGAGTTTAATACCTCTCTTTGTTCTCTATGAGAGAGTTTTATCAGCCAGAACGACATATTTGGCAATAGCGTAGTATTCGGATTAGTATTGGAAGGAGACAGAGAAGAGTGCGTGATCGGGGCTTACCTGACCCATTACCTGACCCAAAATCGTCAGGTACAAAAAAAGGTTAGTAAACACTACGCTTACTAACCTTCTAGAATTTGGTGGCCCCTCCCAGACTTGAACTGGGGACCAATCGATTATGAGTCGACTGCTCTAACCACTGAGCTAAGGGGCCTTAATAGGACAACGATTATAGGGGAAGCGTTGCAAGGTGTCTAGATACCAACTAGGGCAATTGCGCTTAGTTTTTATCCACTTAGCACAGTAGATAATAAAAAAGGTGACCTAAAGTCACCTTTTTTGATTTCTAAAAGCTTGTATGCGCTGCGATTATTCGTCTAGGAAGCTGCGCAGAGTCTCTGAGCGGCTTGGGTGACGAAGTTTACGTAGTGCTTTTGCTTCGATCTGACGGATACGCTCACGAGTAACGTCGAACTGCTTACCAACTTCTTCTAGAGTATGGTCAGTGTTCATGTCAATACCAAAGCGCATACGAAGTACTTTCGCTTCACGTGGCGTTAGACCTGCAAGCACGTCTTTTGTCGCCACTTTAAGGCTAGTTGCAGTTGCAGAATCTAGCGGAAGTTCTAGCGTTGTATCTTCGATAAAATCACCTAGATGCGAATCTTCGTCGTCACCGATTGGTGTCTCCATTGAGATAGGCTCTTTAGCGATTTTCAGAACTTTGCGAATCTTGTCTTCTGGCATCTGCATGCGCTCAGCCAGTTCTTCCGGTAATGGCTCACGACCCATCTCTTGCAGCATTTGACGAGAGATACGGTTTAGCTTGTTGATCGTTTCGATCATGTGTACCGGGATACGAATCGTACGTGCTTGGTCCGCGATTGAACGAGTGATTGCCTGACGGATCCACCACGTTGCGTAAGTCGAGAACTTGTAACCACGACGGTATTCGAACTTATCTACCGCTTTCATCAGACCGATGTTACCTTCCTGGATAAGATCCAAGAACTGTAGGCCACGGTTGGTGTATTTCTTCGCGATAGAAATTACAAGACGCAAGTTCGCTTCAACCATCTCTTTCTTCGCACGGCGAGCTTTTGCTTCACCGATAGACATACGACGGCTGATGTCTTTAATGTTTTGAACGTTCAGAGAAGTCTCTTCTTCAATCATTTTTAGCTTAGCGATTGAGCGACGGATTTCTTCTTCGTTACGTTTGATCTTTTCAGCGTATGGCTTGTCTGAAGCAAGAACTTCATCCAACCAAGCTTCACTTGATTCATTACCAGTGAACAGCGCGATGAATGATTTCTTCGGCATTTTGCCGTATTCAACCACAGACTTCATGATCAGGCGTTCTTGAGTACGAACGCGATCCATAGCGGTACGCAGCTCATTCACTAGGTGATCAAACTGTTTAGGCGTTAGACGAAATTCGCGGAATACGTCTAGCATCATTTCATTAGCAACGGTTGCTTTCGGGCTGTTATAGCCGTACTCGTTGATTGCTAATTGAAGATTTTGATAGGTGCTGCGTAGTTGGTTGAATTTCTCTAGCGCTAACTCTGGATCGATACCTACATCTTCTTCAGAATCATCTGAATCGTCATCGCTATCTTCGTCGTCATCAACGTCTTCATCGTCTTCTTCTTCTAACTGAGATTCAGTCAGTTCAGAACCGATGTGTGTTGCCGTTGGTGCAGCGGTGTCGTCAGCATCTGGGTCTACAAAACCTGAAATAAGGTCAGTAAGACGCAGTTCTTCAGCTTGAACTTTGTCAAATTGCTCAAGAATGTACGGAATCGTACCTGGGTATTCAGCAACAGACGATTGAACTTGGTTAATACCTTCTTCAATACGTTTTGCGATGTCGATTTCGCCTTCGCGAGTTAGAAGTTCGACAGTACCCATTTCACGCATGTACATACGTACTGGGTCTGTGGTACGACCAATCTCACTCTCTACGCTAGACAGTGCAGCGGCTGCAGCTTCGGCTGCATCTTCATCGGTAATATTTGTGTCATCGTTCAGTGCTAAATCATCAGCATCAGGAGCAGTTTCTACTACCTTAATGCCCATGTCGTTGATCATCTGAATGATGTCTTCTACCTGTTCTGAATCTACGATTTCAGCAGGTAGGTGGTCATTTACTTCGGCGTAGGTCAGATAGCCTTGTTCCTTGCCTTTAATAACAAGTGACTTTAGCTGTGACTGCGGATTGTGATCCATAGACGGTATCCAACTTCGTAATCTGGTGAAGGAATCAGTATGCGAAATGCAAACCACTTACTATAACAAATTAAATCGTTGCTGACTAATTAAACAGGGTTACGCTTTTAAATCTAGCATAAGTGCTAGCAGCTCCCTTTTCTCTTCGGCTGATAAACCGACACTTCTTGCTTTGGCCTGCAGGTTTTCAATTTGTTTTTCTACGCACTGGGCAATAATTTTATCCAGTGAGTCTAAAAATATTTCTTCTTGGTTGTCCTCATCGAGTGGAATGTCCCAACTCGCGAGACGAGACAGAAGGGTCTCATTTTGGCTGTTTCGCCAATGCTCTAATAATTGGCCTGTGTTGATATGGGGATGCGCTTGGCATTTATCAAGTACATCAACAAATAAACTTAGACCAGGAATGGGTAAATCTCTAACGCTAGTTAGATCTGGCACCATACTTACGTATTGTGGGTTTTGAATCAGTAACGCGATCACTTCTCGCATCGGCGTTCGCTTGATTTCTTTATGAGGTTGAGGCCTTTTATCCTCTTTACCTTGTTTTGAAATTAGCTGCTGTAGTTGGCGTTCATCAACCAAACCCAAACGGCGGCCAAGCAGTTCTCTCAAGTATAGTCTTAAAGTGCCGCCAGGGACTTTGTCGATGAGAGGAACAGCAAGGGTACTCAGCTTTGCCATGCCTTCTTTCGTGCTCATATCGACTTGCTGAGTCAATGAGCTGAACATGAATTCAGACAAGGGCATCGCATTAGACACTTGTTGTTCAAATGCTTGTTTTCCGTTTTGTCGGATATAAGAGTCGGGATCTTCTCCATCCGGCAAAAACATGAATTTTAACTGGCGACCATCAGTTAGGTAAGGCAATGCATTTTCCATGGCACGCCACGCTGCTTCACGGCCTGCGCGGTCACCGTCGTAACAACATACGACAGTGCTTGTTTGCCTGAATAATACTTGCAAGTGATCGCCCGTTGTAGAGGTACCCAATGAGGCAACGGAATAATCTACGCCATATTGAGCAAGCGCGACAACATCCATATAGCCTTCAACCACTAAAATTTGTGGTGGCTCACGGTACGCTTGTAGTACTTCATAAAGGCCATACAACTCTTTACCTTTATGAAATATCGGGGTTTCAGGTGAGTTGAGATATTTCGGTGTCCCATCACCTAATACTCGACCACCAAAGCCTATCACTCGGCCGCGTCTGTCTCGAATAGGAAACATCACTCGACCACGGAATCGGTCGTAGCGGTTGCCTTTGTCGTTTTCGATCAACATGCCGCCTGTGACGAGCATGTCTTGGTTTTCTTTATTCTGGCCAAAGTTCTTACGAACTAAGTCCCATTCATCAGCCACATAGCCGATGCCAAACTTCTGGACTATTTCACCAGACAGGCCGCGATCTTTTAGATACTCAATCGCCACTTTACTTGCTGGCTGCTTGAGTTGGTTACGATAAAATTGAGCAATGCTGCCCATTAAGTCGTATAGATTACGTTTTTCACTGCTGCTTGCTTGTGGGCCTGACTGGAACGAACCATTACCGCCACTACGTTGTTCGCGAGGAACATCTAAGCCCAAGTATGAAGCGAGTTCTTCAATGGCTTCGACGAATTCTAGCCGGTCGAATTCCATCAAGAAGTCGATGGCATTTCCGTGCGCACCACAACCAAAACAATGGTAGAACTGCTTTTCTTGACTGACGCTGAATGACGGCGTCTTTTCGTTGTGGAACGGGCAGCATGCGCCGTAGTTTTTGCCTTTTTTCTTAAGTTTCACACGTGCGTCGATGATATCGACAATATCAAGTCGAGCTAGAAGGTCATCGATAAAACTGCGAGGGATGTGTCCAGCCATAAAACCTAACAAAAAAAGAAGATGATGAGTGGAGTGAATGCTTTAAAAGAATAAGCGTGTTGCTCACTTATTTCATTCCATTCATCCAGATACAAACAAGCCGTGCGTTCCAAAGGATAGCACGGCTTGCTGCAATTGGGTGGGGTATCTTAAGCCAGTTTAGCGCGAACTAAACCGCTTACTTTACCCATATCTGCGCGCCCTTGAATTTGCGGTTTCAGAACGCCCATTACTTTGCCCATGTCTTGCATGCCAGCTGCGCCAGATTCAGCAATCGCGTTCTCGATAAGAGCCGCTACTTCTTCGTCTGTCAGTGGTTGAGGCATAAAGTCCTCAAGAACGGTAATTTCTGCTTGTTCCGCATCAGCAAGATCTTGACGACCCGCTGCTTCATACTGCGCTACAGAGTCGCGACGTTGTTTAACCATTTTGGTCAATACTGCAAGAATGTCGTCATCGTTCAGAGTGATCTGCTCGTCAACTTCACGTTGCTTGATTGCTGATAGGGCTAAACGAATAGTACCAAGGCGCAATTTGTCCTTGGCTTTCATCGCTAATTTTTGCTCTTCTTTGAGTTGATCAATCAGAGCCATAACTAAATTCCTTTTGGAGCTCAGTTATTAGTACAGGCGAACGCGACGAGCGTTTTCGCGAGCTAGCTTCTTAGCGTGACGCTTTTGAGCTGCTGCTTTAGCGCGTTTGCGAACTGTAGTTGGTTTTTCGTAGTGCTCACGACGACGCACTTCAGAAAGGATACCTGCTTTTTCGCAAGAGCGCTTGAAACGACGTAGAGCAACGTCGAACGGTTCGTTTTCACGTACTTTAACTACTGGCATATGCCTTTCACCTCAGGGGTTATTCGTTAACGCTGGTATTCAACAGACCAAATCACAATTGTTTGGTCTCTTACCAGCTTGATCAAAAATGGTGCGGAATTTTAATCCGATCACAACTACTTTGTAAAGCCTTTTGTCGATTATTGTCTGTACAAAATTTGTTTGCAGCACCAAGGCGAGGTAATATGACGCCCAAATTTCCTCTATACAGAAAGCATACTGAGAAAACCATGCGCATTATCGGTATTGAAACCTCTTGTGACGAGACTGGCATCGCGATTTATGACGATGAAAAAGGTCTGCTGTCACACAAGCTTTACAGCCAAGTAAAACTGCACGCAGATTACGGTGGTGTGGTGCCTGAGTTGGCTTCACGTGACCATGTAAAGAAAACCATTCCTCTTATTAAAGAGGCACTAAAAGAAGCGAACTTAACTTCGAAAGACATTGATGGTGTCGCGTACACCGCGGGGCCGGGTCTCGTTGGTGCACTATTAGTGGGCGCTACTATTGGTCGCAGTATTGCTTATGCTTGGGGAGTGCCAGCGGTACCTGTTCATCATATGGAAGGTCACCTGTTGGCTCCAATGCTGGAAGATAACCCACCGCCATTCCCGTTTGTGGCAGTGTTGGTGTCGGGTGGTCACTCGATGATGGTCGAAGTGAGAGGCATCGGTGAGTACAAAATTTTGGGTGAGTCGATTGATGATGCGGCGGGCGAAGCGTTTGATAAAACAGCGAAGCTAATGGGGTTGGATTACCCAGGCGGCCCGCTGTTGTCTAAACTGGCAGAAAAAGGCACGCCGGGTCGCTTTAAGTTCCCGCGCCCAATGACTGATCGCCCTGGCTTGGATATGAGTTTCTCTGGCCTGAAAACCTTTACAGCAAATACGATTGCTGCGAATGGCGATGACGAGCAAACTCGCGCAGACATCGCTCTGGCATTTGAAGAAGCCGTGTGTGCAACATTGGCGATTAAATGTAAACGCGCGCTTGAGCAAACAGGCATGAAACGTATTGTTATTGCTGGTGGTGTAAGTGCTAACCGTCGTTTACGTGCAGAGTTAGAGAAGCTAGCGAGGAAAGTTGGCGGTGAGGTTTACTACCCACGAACTGAGTTCTGTACGGATAATGGTGCGATGATCGCTTACGCTGGTATGCAGCGTTTGAAGAATGGCGAAGTGGCCGATATGTCGGTAGAGGCTCGTCCACGTTGGCCGATTGACCAACTGACGCCAGTCGCTTAATCAAACTTATGCGGTAGGTTTAATAGATTCACTACGATAAAGGTCTCTGCTCATCAGAGGCCTTTATTTTTAGCTATTCAATGAAAAGCTTCGTTTACACTCTGACTGATGCGAGCAGTTCGGTATCGTTTCAGTGATAGGATAGTGCGGAAGAATAAGAAATGGATATAACAATGAATAAGTTTGAAATTGAAGGTCAGCAACTTGCTTACCTTGATAAAGGTGATGGTCCAGTATTACTGTTTGGTCACAGTTATTTGTGGGATAGCCAAATGTGGGCGCCACAAATTGAAGTTTTAAGCCAGTCATATCGTTGTATTGTGCCAGATTTGTGGGCACATGGTGAGTCAGAAGCAGCCCCTACATCGACAGAGTCATTAGTTGATTATGCACAACATATGTTGGCGTTGATGGATCATTTGGACATTGAAGAGTTTTCGGTGGTGGGCTTATCTGTTGGCGGCATGTGGGGAGCGGAGCTAACGGCTCAAGCACCGCAACGTGTGAAATCACTGGTATTGATGGATACCTTCATTGGCTGGGAGCCAGAAGTTACGTATAAAAAGTACTTTGCAATGCTTGATACTATCAGCCAAGTCCAAGCGGTGCCTGCGCCAATTATTGAAGCCGTTGTGCCGCTGTTCTTTGCCAACAACGTCGATCAGGATAACCCTGAGTTGGTCGCTTCATTCAAACGCAGTTTAGAAAGCCTGAGTGGTGAGCGTGCGGTTGAAGTGGCTCGCATAGGGCGCATGGTGTTTGGTCGCCGTGATGTGATTGAGGATTCGGAAAAATTTGCTCTGCCGACGTTAATTGCAGTGGGCTGTGAAGATAAACCACGTCCAGTTTTTGAATCTTATTTAATGAAAGACTGTATCACAGGCAGTGAGTTGGTGGAGATTCCTCAAGCGGGACACATCAGTTGTTTAGAGCAACCTGAGTTCGTCAACCAAATGTTGTTGAACTTCCTGAATCGAGTTCATGCATAACCAATGCATCCCTCTTTAAACGAAAAACTCGGCATTAAGCCGAGTTTTTTTGTGTCAGTTTCTTTTCGCCGATTTTTGGCTCGTCGCCAGACAAAAGCCGCCGAATATTTTGATGATGCTTAAATACGATTAAGCAACACAGCATAGCAACAGGTAACGTGTATTGCGGTTTAAACATCCAAGTATAAAACGGAGTGACCAAAACCGTGACGAGAGCCGCTAAGGATGAATAGCGGAATAGCGCGGCTACTGACAGCCAAGTTAACATCACTAATCCTGTTAAGTCCAAACCAATCGGAGCGATAGCGCCAAGCGCTGTTGCGACACCTTTTCCGCCTTTAAAGTGGAAAAAGATGGGGTACATGTGGCCCAGACAGGCTGCAATGGCGATGACGCCAAGAATGATAGGGTCGATACCAAGAAAGTATCCGCCCCATACGGGGATGGTGCCTTTGAGCATATCGCACAACAAGACTGAAACAGCGGCTCCTCGTCCGCCAATACGCAATACGTTCGTTGCTCCAGGGTTGTTGGAGCCTACACTGCGTGGATCTGGCAGTTTTAAGAGTCGACAGATCAAAACCGCACTGGAAACCGAACCCAGTAAATAGGCGGCCATTGTCATTATCAGTGCCAGTGCGTCCATAGAAGTCCTTGATGGATTGGAATTTAATGCTCGGTTCCCGCGTAGTTGCTATCATACCTCGAATTCACATAATGCAGAAATCCTCACTGTGATAGAGCTTGCATTATGTGATTTCTTGTATATAAAGATGCTTTCGCAGTTTATACCTAAGTAACATTGTGATGACCCAAGTAAATGTTACTTAGGTATAGAATACTACGATCAAATTACCCCTCACGGGTATCCGACCTCTGTAATAGAAGGACATAAGATGGCTCTGGATAAAGTTTTTATTGAACAATTAGAAGTAATCACCACGATTGGCGTGTACGACTGGGAACAACAAATTAAACAAAAGTTGGTTCTGGATATCGAAATGGCGCACGACAATAAGCCTGCGGGTAAAAGTGATGATGTGCAAGATGCGTTGGATTACTCGCAAGTGAGTGAGGCGGTACTGAGCCATATTGAAAATGGTCGTTTTCTGTTGGTTGAGCGCGTAGCCGAAGAAGTGGCAGAGCTTATCATGCAGCGTTTCTCTGTGCCTTGGGTGAAAATCCGTTTAGCAAAACCTGGTGCAGTGCCACAAGCACGTGCTGTTGGTGTTGTGATTGAGCGAGGTCAAGCATGATCACCACCTATATCGGTGTTGGTACGAATGTAGAAAGAGAGCAACATGCGCTCGCTGCGTATCAGGAGCTGCTACAGCTTGGAGAAAGTCTCCTCGTATCGCCGGTATATGAATGTGAACCTATTGGCTTTAGCAGCCAGAACTTCTACAACTTTGTCGTTGCAATGCGTACCGAGTTGTCATTAGAAGAGTTGAGTCATCAGCTACGTGAGATTGAATTTAAGTGGGGACGCGAAGAAAATGCGCAAAAGTATCAGGATCGAACACTGGATCTCGATATAGTGTTGTTCGGTGAATGCGTCTCCACGAAAAAACCTGAGCTACCTCGCAGTGATATCTACAAATATCCTTTTGTCACAAAGCCTCTGTATGATCTCGAACCTCAATTAGTGATCCCAGGCGATGGACGCACAGTCGCAGATATTTGGCATGCAATGCAGCCAGTCGATTCACTCAAACCTGTTTCTTTTTCATTTTTAATTTGAGTTGTTTACATGAGTTATTTTGAAGCCTTTATTCTGGCTCTGATTCAGGGTCTGACAGAGTTTTTGCCTATTTCGAGCTCTGCCCATTTGATCCTGCCCTCCGCCATTTTGGGATGGGAAGACCAAGGTCTAGCTTTTGATGTTGCTGTTCACGTCGGTACATTAATGGCGGTAGTGATCTATTTTCGCCATGAAGTGATCACTCTGTTCCAGGCATTATTTGCTTCGATCTTTAAAGGAGATCGGAGTAAAGAAGCAAAACTTGCTTGGATGATCGTGATCGCCACGATTCCAGCTTGTGTGTTTGGCTTGTTGATGAAAGACATCATTGAAGTGTATCTACGTAGCGCTTATGTCATCGCGACCACAACGATCGTATTTGGTTTGTTGCTTTGGTGGGTAGACAAAAACGCTAAGTTGCTTGCGGATGAATACCAAACGGGTTGGAAGAAAGCCGTGTTTATCGGTATTGCCCAAGCCTTAGCGATGATTCCTGGAACGTCGCGTTCAGGGGCGACCATTACGGCTGCACTTTACCTCGGCTTTACTCGAGAAGCGGCTGCGCGCTTTTCATTTTTAATGTCGATCCCAATCATTACATTGGCTGGTAGCTACTTAGGTATGAAGCTAGTGACCAGCGGTGAACCTGTCCATATTGGTTTCTTGCTGACTGGTATCATCACATCGTTTATCAGTGCGTACATCTGTATCCACTTCTTCTTAAAGATGATTTCACGTATGGGCATGACACCGTTTGTGATTTACCGTCTGATTCTAGGTTTCGGTTTGTTTGCGTTCTTGCTTAGCGCCTGATAACGCGACGGATTGGCAGCTTGCTTAACCGCAAGCTGCATACCTAAACCACAACGTCATTCTGAACAGCGACGAAGGAGCGAGGTTCAGAACCTTCTCTCCGAGTTTCTTGTAGCGTTGGCCATTTCTAAAACTTCCCTGCGTGCTGATATTAGATTCCTAGTCTCGCTGGAATGACCTGGCATGAATACAATTCGGTTAATTAATCTGAGCTCAGATCACTTATTCAAAGCGACTCTTACCGCTTCAATCCGTCTCTTTTCTTGTTCATCACGTATTGCCGGGCCTTTAAATCCATCCTTAATGATGCTCTGAACATCTACGGCGGCTGCGGCTTGATAAGCGCGGGTAAAAATCTCAGCTTGAGGATAAGGCTTCTCTTCTAATCCTTTTCGACCTGCATGGTCAGCCTGACAGCATATTAAAATATCTTCTAAGCGCTCAGCTTTGCGCCACACATCGAATTTGTTGAGTATTTTTATGATGGTTTGCGGCTTTAACTCGGCTGCGCGATGGATATTGGAGTGCTGTTCGCACACCATCAAGGCTAAATCACGAAACTCATTCGGCACCCGGACACGCTCGCACAGCTTTTTGATCAGTTTTAATCCTGTATGACAATGCATTTTGTGGCTTGGCCATTCGCTCTCTGGTGTCACCCCTTTGCCTAAGTCATGCACTTGAGCGGCAAATCTGACGGGGAGTGAGTCACTCAATCTTGCGGCTTGCTTTGCTACCATCAAAGTATGGGTGCCCGTATCGATTTCTGGATGCCATTTTGCTGGTTGAGGTACGCCAAATAGTGCATCAATTTCAGGTAAAACAACGGTCAATGCACCACAATCTCTTAGAACCGATAAGAAAATATCAGGGCGAGGGGTGGAGAGGGATTTATGCCATTCTTGCCAAACACGCTCGGGAGTCAGTGTGCTCAGCTCCCCAGATTCTGCCATGTGGCGCATTAACTGCATGGTTTCGTCGGCAACCGTAAAGTCTAGATCAGCCAGCTTGGCAGCAAAGCGAGCGACACGTAAAACGCGTAGAGGATCTTCGACAAAGGCGTCTGAGACATGGCGTAGCAGTTTATCGTTGAGATCTTGCTGGCCGCCGTAAGGATCATGGAGTTTACCTGCATCATCCATTGCCATTGCATTAATGGTTAAATCACGACGAATTAAATCTTCTTCTAAGGTGACACTTTGATCAAAGAAACACTCAAAGCCAGTGTAACCAGAGCCTGATTTTCTTTCTGTTCGCGCAAGTGCATGTTCTTCTTTGCTTTTTGGGTGCAAAAATACAGGAAAGTCTTTACCAACGGCGGTGTACCCTTGGGACAACATCGTCTCGGGAGTCGCACCTACGACCACCCAGTCGTTGTCATAACTATCAATTCCGAGCAATTTATCTCGAACTGCGCCACCTACTAAATAAACTTGCACGAATTACCTCTTAATTTATTGATATGCCGTTGGACATTGTAGCAAGCAATGGTACTTTTCTTTACTCCCGAGAGTAGATGCAGCTATGTTTATATTATATCTGACTATTCCCTGGTGGTTTTTTAGCTGGAGAGCCTAATGTATAAGGACTTTTTTGGGTTTGTAGAACAACCATTTTCGATTGTTCCAAACTCGCGTTATTTGTATTTAAGCCAACGTCACAAAGAGGCAATCACGCATCTCCAAGCCGGGTTAGGCGATGGCGGTGGTTTTGCTATGCTTACTGGCGAAGTGGGTACAGGCAAAACGACCGTCGCAAAAGCGATGCTGGCGAATTTAGGTGATAACACCAAAGCGGGTCTGATCCTAAATCCCACGTTTTCGAGTCGAGACTTGCTCGAAGCTATTTGCGATGAATTCAAAATTACTTACCCGCCAGATGCAAACCTCAAACAGCTAAACCAAGTGATTCACAAATACTTGCTGCGTAATTATCGTTCAGGCTGGCAGACATTGCTGGTCATTGATGAGGCTCAACACCTTGCTGCCGACGTTTTAGAGCAGCTACGTTTGTTGACCAACTTGGAAACCGATACCAGAAAACTGCTCAAAGTGTTGTTGGTCGGACAGCCTGAATTACAGCGGTTATTACAAACGACGCAACTACGCCAGCTCGCTCAGCGCATTACTGGGCGTTATCACTTGTTGCCGTTGGATGAAAAAGAGACAGAAGATTACATCGCGTTTCGATTACATACGGCAGGTGGTGACCAGCAACTGTTTAATCGTGCTTCTTGTAAACTCATTGCCAAATACAGTCACGGCATCCCGCGCTTGATTAATCTTATCTGTGATAAATCTCTCAACATCAGTTATCACCAAGGTAATGTGGTGGTGGATAAGCAAACCGTTCAGCAGGCCTGTGAAGAGGTGATGCAGTTTCAGGCAGATATTTATCAGCAAGATAAAAAAGAGCGCCGTACTTTCCGCTGGCCTGCTTGGGGCTCTGTTACGGTGGGTCTTATTGCTGCATTAGGTACGGGGTGGGCGGTCGTGAATTATATGCCAGCTCAAGCAACGTCGGTGTTGGCGCAAGTGACCGCACCAAGAGAGGAGCCAACGCCAATAGTCGTCAACCAACAATTGACAGATGATCAGCGTGACTTATTGTTAGCACAAAAACAGTCGAATCTCGCCGTGAATGATTTGTATCGTTTGTGGGGTTATCAAGCATCGGTTCGCGACAATCTTTGTTTATCAGAACCCCAATCGACCATGCGTTGTGAGCGTAAAATGGCGACCTGGCCGCTGCTGATGCAACAAAATCGCCCTGTGATTTTGGAGTTGAATTATCAAGGTGATGTTGGGTATGTCATTTTGTACGCCGTCGGTAATGACAAAGTCGAAGTGCTCAATGGCAAGCAGCGTCTGCGTCTGCCTATTTCGTGGCTAAAGCCGATGTGGCAAGGCAATATCATTGAACTGTGGCAAGCGCCGTTGAAAGAGACATTACGTTTAGACATGGAAGGCCCAGCGATCGAAGTATTAGACCGATTATTAGCAGAAGCGGTAAGTGAGCCACTGCTTGAAACGTCTATTTTTGATGGTGCGATGAAAGAGCGAGTCGAGTTATTCCAACGTTGGCAAGGTATCGGGGTCGACGGCATTGCAGGTAAGCGGACGCTAGATCGTCTTCAACAAAACGTGCAGCCAGATGCGCCTCAACTGGCACGAATCGAGAAGGAGGACGCATAATGTCAGCCATGAAACATATTGGTTTGTTCTTGTTGCCGATCACCGTTGCTGCAATCGGAGTTGCTTGGTATTTAGATCTCCTTACGCCTCATGCTGAAGCTAGTACTTCCGCCCCTAAGGCTAAGATGGAAGCGGAACAACCGTTCAAAGCATTGGACTATCCTGAAACTACTCAGTTGGCGCAATTGCCAAGAGAGTGGCCAAGTGCAGAGCTGTCTCGTGATTTTGGTACGTTTGCAACATCTGATGAATACGTGAGTAATACAGCAAACAAAGACGAGATAGAAACATCTGTATCAACTCAAGGCACTTCAGTAGTTGAAGAGGACCTAGGTTTGTCTCTGGATGATCTTGACTTGTCCTCATTATCTCCTGATTTGGCGCGAAAGGTCGAAAATGCGTTATCCCGAGATGATGCGCCTTCACCACAAACGGTGCGCGTGAACGATTTAGAGCGCAACGCTCACCAATGGCAAGGGCGTTTACCTGCGCTCAATTTGCAAACTCACATGTACGCCAGTGATGAAAATCGCCGCTGGGTGAAAATTAACAATGTTGAATATCATCAAGGAGACGTTGTTGATGGGCAGGTCACATTAAGAGAAATACAACCGCAAGCGGTGATTGTCGAGTTCCAAGGTGAGCAAATTCGTATCCCAGCGTTGTATGAGTGGAAAGGGTAGCCGTTTTTTATAGTAAATCATCAAGCCAGCGAGGTCATGTCGCTGGCTTTTTTGTTTCTCATAAGGTCTTTTTTTATCTATTTGAATGATGATTTTTAGGGACTCACACAAGCTAAATATAGCTTTTCTCAGTCGTTTAAATTACATCAATATCAGTCATGTATTAGTAGAATGACTCCAGTCAGCGTTGTGTAAAAAAACACCATATTGATGAACTTCGTCATCACGACCTGGTCCACGTTAGACCCCATGAAATAACAGGAGTCTATACAGAGACACATGCGTATTCTGATTTTTTCTTTAAGTGTTGTTGCGTCGTTAAGTTACGCAGCAAAGCCGACCCCTTTCCCTATAACACCAGATAATAACGGACAAGATTTTATGGTCAGCGCGACCAATCCTTACGTGAGCAGCACTGGTTATTCAATATTGAAAGAGGGCGGGAACGCCGTTGATGCCATGGTCGCGATGCAGATGGTGATGTCTGTGGTTGAACCGGATATGACGGGAATTGGAGGCGGTACTTTCGCGCTGTTTTATCAACATGACAAGCAGAAGTTTTTAGCCCTTGATGGGCGAGATGAAGCGCCGTCTAGCGCTCACCCTGAGATGTTTATTGAAAATGGGAAAGCACTCAGCCGCGATGAAATTTTGGGGCCTCGCTCCGTTGCAGTGCCGGGCACCTTACGTCTGCTTTATTCCACTCATGAGCAATACGGCAAATTACCATGGTCTGAGTTGGTTCAACCTGCGATTAAGCTCGCGCGTGATGGGTACGCGATGAACAGCTATACCTGTGATATCGTCGTGCGAGAGCAATCACGTTTGGCTCGCGACCCAGAAATTAAAGCCTTGTATTGGCAAGATGATGAAGTGAAGCCAACAGGGACGTTAATGAAGAACCCTAAAATGGCTGAGACGCTAGAGAAAATAGCTCAGCAAGGCGATCGCTATTTGTATGGTGGTGCACTTGGTCAACATATTGTTGATACGGTGAATCGTCGTATTAACGATCAGCATGAGAAATTGTCGTTAGAGGACTTTAAAAACTATCAGGTGAAATCTCGCGATATTATTGAAAGCGATTATCGAGGCAACAAAATAGTTTCGTTTGGTTACCCGGCCTCTGGTGGTGTGATGGTCGCTCAAAGTCTGAAACTGCTGGAGCAGTACGATATATCTCAGATGGCATTAACTGATGTAGAGCCTTGGCGTTTAATGACCGAGGCGATGCGCTTAGCAAAAGCTGATCGTATTGCGTATGCCGGAGATCCGGATTATGTGGAAGCACCAGTTGAACAATTGTTATCTAAAACCTATTTGGACCAGAGACGTGATTTAATCCCTGATAATGGCACCTCGAAAGAGAATCCAAAAGCCGGACAGATAACGCAAACTCAGTATGCGCAATATCAAGGCTTCGAGAGCAAAGATACAGGGCACATTTCTATTGTTGATAGGGAAGGTAATGCGATTGCTATGACCAGCACCGTTGGCACGGGTATGGGCTCAGGTGTGATGGTCGATGGCGTTATTTTGAACGCGCAGATGGCAAACTTTTCACCTCAGCCAACGGTTAACGGCAAGCCTACGCAAAACTCAATTGAAGCGGGCAAGCGTCCACGTTCGGCTATTACGCCATTAATGGTGATGGACAGTGATGATAACTTGCGTTTGGTTGTCGGTTCACCAGGAAGTTCGCAAATCCCGGGGTATGTACTCAAAACCGTGGTTGGCGTGCTGGATTGGAACTTATCAGCGCAAGAGGCCATTGACTTACCAAACATCCAGTACGGTACCAAGATAGACCGCACCAAGTCTTATGACCCGACTGGCTTGCTGGTGGAAAAGAAAACTTTCGCAGAAATGTTGGTGCCGGAGTTTATGGCGCTTGGTTACCCAGTGCACGTTATTCCAGTGGTAAGCGGTTTGAATGCAATTGAGCTAAAGGATGGCAAGCTTTATGGTGCAACGGATCGCCGTCGAGCCTCGAGTTCAATGGGTGAGTAGTACAGATTCCCGTAGAACTAAGCAAACAAAAAAGCCAGTCGAATATCGACTGGCTTTTGCATTCTTTTTTATAGATAAGAGGGCGAAGGACTTATGCCCAACCCGCAGGTGAACGTTTTCTACGAGGCATGACATGTGGAAGAATCAAACCAAATAGCAAACCTAAACCTGCAACACCGCCGCCATAAGTGAAGTACTTAAGCAGCATGTCGTCTTTTTGTGTATCCAGTTTAGCGCGCAGCTCGCGGTTTTCTGTCTCAACAGAAGTAAGCTGGTCGCTGATCTCAGAGTATTTATTCTCAAGATCGGAAATTTGTTGGTTACGCGTTTCTAGAGAGGTAACAAGACCAGCTTTCTCTGCATCAGAAGTTTTACGAGCGTTAGCAAGCTGCTCTTTCACTTCTGCTAGCTCCTTCTCAATGCGAGGAAGGCGAATTGCCATGCTTTCTTGATTTGTCACAAACTTGCTTTGTACCCAACCAGTACGACCTCGGTCATCACGAACTTGCGTATAGCCAGTATCTCGGTTGGTTTTAATCAGTTGTACTTTAGAACCGGCATTAACACTACCAATAATACGGTAGGTGTTATTTGGACCTGAGTGCATAAAAGTGAAGAGGTCATCAGAAATATAACGGTCTGCTGCTAGGGCCGCTGGCGCTGCTAGCAAAGTAAACAAAACCGTGATGATTAGTTTTTTCACAGTAAATCCCTTAACGATTTTTCTTGGAGACAGCGTTGGCACCGAATGATTGGAGCCGGAAATAGACGAATAGTATGCAGTTTCAAACTTCGGTGCAACAAAGAAGGGAGGCAAAGCCTCCCTTTCTGTGCGTTTGAGTCAATAATGACAAAGCGCTTACATTCTATTGACGAGTGTCTTAAGCGAACATCGCTTGAAGTCCGTAGAAGAATACAACGGCCAATAGTGCACCTGCTGGTAGTGTAACGATCCATGATGCCACGATGTTACGAACCACGCCCAGGTTTAGTGCCGCGATACCACGAGCAAAGCCAACACCGAGAACCGCACCAACCAATGTTTGAGTGGTTGAGATTGGCAGACCAGTACCAGAAGCTAGAACAACAGTACAAGCGGTTGCTAGCTGAGCTGCAAAACCACGGCTAGGAGTTAGCTCAGTGATACCTGTACCAACGGTTGCCATTACTTTGTGACCCAGTGTCGCAAGACCGACCACGATACCAATACCACCAAGAGGTAGAATCCACCAAGCGATGGTGCTTTTCGTGCTGATTTCGCCCATGTGTTCAACAGTCGATACTACAGCTGACAGTGGACCAATGGCGTTTGCAACGTCGTTTGAACCGTGTGCAAATGCCATTGCACAAGCGGTGATAACCATCAGAACGCTGAAGATACCTTCCACGCCAGAAAAGCTGCGGTCTTCTTCGCGATTAGCGAATTTTTTCTGGATGTATACGTAGCCGCCAACCATCACGAGTGCTGAAACTGCTGCTGCCCACATCCAAGCTTCGCCATTGGTTAGGTGAAGACCAACGTGTTTTAGACCTTTTTTGATAGTTACAAGTGCAATCACCATTGTTGTGATGAACATGTAAACAGGAACAAAACGTTTGGCGTTGAATAACGGGTTCTCAGTATCAAAAATCAGACGTTGTGCGCTGACAAAGATAACGTAAGCAAAGAAACCTGAAATCACTGGTGTAATAATCCAGCTACCAACAATGCCTTGAACGCTGCCCCAGTCAACCGCTTCAGTACCTACTGATACGCATGCAAAACCAATGATTGCACCGATGATTGAGTGAGTCGTAGATACTGGCCAGCCCATGTAAGAGGCAAGAAGTAACCATGTACCCGCAGCCAAAAGAGCAGACATCATACCGTAGACAAGAACGTCAGGTTGACTAGCAAATAAAGAAGTTTCGATTACACCTTTACGGATAGTGTCGGTTACTTCACCGCCTGCAAGGTAAGCACCTGCAAATTCGAAGATCATCGCAATGATGATAGCTTGTTTTACGGTTAGCGCTTTTGAACCTACTGATGTACCCATCGCATTAGCAACGTCGTTCGCGCCAATACCAATCGCCATCATGAAACCAAAAATCGCTGCAACAATAATCAGGACAGTGCCGTAGTTCGCAAGGATATCCATCGTAATACCTAGTTGTTTTATAACAAGCGGAACAAAATTTTACGCGCGCCAAACCATAAGACGATGAAAATAGTCATCGTCCCTATGACACGTGTTCATTATGCTCTTCGTTATGTCGTTAACTTTATGTTTTAAGATCGAGATAGCATGACTTCCAAACGAGCACCTACGCGCTGCGCTTGGTCGGCAATACCACCTACCCATTCAAGAATCTTGTACAAGAACATGACATCGATAGGGTTCATGTCAGACTCAATCGCCATCAACTGTTGACGAAGTTCAATCTGCATAGCATCGGTATCATCTTCGATGACATCTAATTGATGAATCATTTCAGCGACGAGCGTCACTTCACGACCTTTGAAGCCGGTTTCTAGCAATTCATCAAGTTCATTGATTACCTTTTGCGCCTGATCGGCCGCATCAAGACAACGTTGAACGTAAGCGAGGAAGTTTGGTTGGAGAGCCTCAGGAATGACAAGTTGACGACCATATACACGGCCAGCAATGTCTTTTGCCAGGTTTGCAAGTTTGTCCTGCTGAGTCAGAAGCTCAAGCATGTCAGTACGGTCTACTGGCATGAACAAACCGCGAGGCAGTTTTAGACGGATTTCACGTTTCAGCACGTCCGCTTCTTTCTCTAGGTGAGAAATTTGTGCACGGATTTCAGATGCTTTTTCCCAGTCACCCTTTGAAGATACTTCAAAGAATTTCACCAAGTGTGAACAACATTCGTTGACACACACAACGTGGCGTTGCAAAGGCTTAATTGGGGACTTTGCAAATAACCCCATAATTGTATTTACTGGCATGGTCATTCAACCTAATAACTATAACCTTAAAAAAACATACACCATTTCTGAGTGCTTGGCGAAATGTTGAACGATGGCTATAAAGGCGCGCATGGTAACGCATTAAATCGCTCATTAAAACTGTTTTAGATCATCATTCCGGCGATATTTCTCTCTTGCCGTGCGAGAAATTACGCAATATCCTGTTTCTATCTGCTTTGAAAGGTATAGCTATGGAAACCGAAATAGAACTGAAGTTTTTTGTTTCTCCTGAATTTTCAGAAACTTTAAAAGAAAAAATTTCTGAGACAAAAGTACTTCAGCATAGTTGTCGTGACTTGGGTAACACCTACTTTGATACCGCCGATAAATGGCTGAGAAAGCACGACATTGGTTTAAGAATTCGCCGTTTTGATGATGTATTCGTCCAAACCGTAAAGACAGCAGGACGCGTCGTCGCAGGCTTACATCAAAGACCAGAATACAATGCTGAGCACACTAGCGACGAGCCTAATCTGTCGCTTCATCCTGTAGACATTTGGCCGCCAGGTAAAGACGCAGCAACGCTGCAATCTGAGCTTATGCCGTTATTCTCGACCAACTTCACACGTGAACAGTGGCTGATTGGCATGCCAGACGGTAGCCAAATAGAAGTGGCGTTTGACCAAGGTATGGTCGTCGCCAAAGGTGAAGATGGGGAAGAGAAACAAGAACCGATTTGCGAAGTTGAACTGGAACTTAAATCGGGCCAAACCGATGCCCTATTTACACTAGCACGTAGCTTTTGCGAGCAAGGTGGCATGCGTTTGGGTAACTTGAGTAAAGCGGCGAAAGGCTATCGACTTGCAAGTGGCTATGCAGGTGATGAAGTAAAATCGTTGGCGCTTGTGGACAGTAGCCCGACGGATACCGTTGAATACTGCTTGATCAACTCTTTAGAACACGCCCTATCTCACTGGCATTATCACGAGCAAATTTATGCTGAGCGTGACAATGTGGAAGCGCTACGTGAAATCAGCAATGCCATTCGTTTTATTCGTCAAACATTGACCATTTTTGGTGGTGTTGTCCCTCGTCGTGCTAGCGCTATCCTGCGCCAAGAGCTCAAATGGTTGGAAGAAGAGCTGAGTTGGTTGGATGAGCACGCGCATCTTGAAGAACTTTTGGATGACAAAGGCAACGTGCTGCGTAAGTTGGATGCGCGTAAGTTCTTGGTCTCTGAGTTGACTCAGCAGTTACAAGAGCTGCCAAGCCGTGAAGAAGTGCTAGGGTTGCTCAATTCCGCGCGTTACACTGGGTTATTGCTGGATCTTAGTCGCTGGATCTTAGCGCGTGGCTGGCAGCCGTTTCTTGATGAAAAAGCGCGCGAAAAAATGGCAAGTAATATCATGCCGTTTTCAGTCACTCAGCTCGATCGCACTTGGGCAGAACTAATGGAAGCTTTCCCTGCAGAGCGCGACCTGACGGCGCAAGAGTACGTTGATCAGCGCTATCGCTTGCTGCGTAACCTCTATACCGGTATTGGTTTCGCGAGTTTGTATAACTCGGATGAGCGTAACAGCTTCCGTTTGCCATGGGCGGATCTGGTGCATGGTATTGATGATCTGCTAATGCTGAACCACTTACTTCCGTTGGTAGATATGTTGGAAGACGCAGAAAAAGAGCAGTTAGAACGCTGGTTGCACCGTCAAGAGCGTTCAATTTTGCATGCAATGGATCAAACCCGAGCGATCAGTGTGGAAGTGCAGCCTTATTGGCGTGAATGATCGTTCTGGTGATAAGGACAAAAAATAGGACCGCATGGTCCTATTTTTTTGTCTCTGTTTTACGTTGTTGTAGCTCTTTTTCCATGAAATCGAGTCGTTCTAGTATTTGCGCTTGTTGGCTTAGGAGATGCTCGAGCATACGTTCTTTATTGATTGAGCTGTGCGTCTGTTGTTTCGTCGGGGCGGTAAGAATAGAGGTGATAAGACCCGAAATCATACCAAAGATCCCCACACCACAAACAATGATGATGACGGCTAAAAACTTTCCTACTGAGGTCACCGGATAATGATCGCCGTAACCAACGGTTGAGATCGTTACGAATACCCACCACAAAGCATCGGCGCCAGTGCGAATATTCGCTTCTGGGTTTTTCGCTTCGATAAACAGCATTGCACTAGAACCGAGCGTAATGAGGATCACCATCAACAGTAATATTGAGGCGACCGTGGTTTCGCGGCGGTTTTCTTTGAGCTGATGCAAAATGAACTTCGACGAGCGCAGTACTAATACCACTCGAAGAATATGAAAGATACGAGCAAAGCGCAGTGGCTCTATTAATGGGATGCTCGCCACGAAATCTATCCAATGACGTTTAAGAAATAACCACCGATCTGTGGACCGGATCAAATCAATGGTGAGCTGTAATAGAAAAATACTACAGATTATGAAATCCAGACCGATAAGAACTTGACGGGTTTCGTGATCGATCGGGAAAAACAACAAGCCAGAGATCACAAATAGTGCCATAAAAGACAATATTAGTGACAACAGGCCCATCGGTCGTGTGCTGTCTTTGATATCATTGTTTTTCATACGAAGCTCGAAATAAATCGCGTAACCACGCTAAACGCGAACATAACTATAAGTAATATAAAGATTATAGATAAAGACTATATAAGACTCGGTGGAGAACTGACAATGGAAAAGCTGGCATTTAAGCCATGGGAAAGGGTCATATCCGACATTCGACTGGTTCCTAAAATGGTCATGTTGATGGTCTTCAGTACTGTCCTGATAGTGGCAAAACAACTGTGGGACGCGAACACCTTTTACGATTCACTTTTAGCGGCGACACAAAACGCGCAAGTTGCCCAACAGCATTACGAAGCATACTTAACGCAAGTTGCTTGGCAAACCGCCTTATTGATTGTGGTTTTTGTCGTGCTCTTATTAGCGGCGGCTAGAGTGATGTTGCGTCAAACACAATATCTGAGCGACGCAATCAAACTGATGGCGAGCAAGAACCTCTCCGTGCCATTTGGTATGGATTGTAAAGATGAATACGGAGACGTGGCACGTGAATTAGAAAAGACACGTCGCCAATTGCACGATGTGATTCAAATGCAAATCAACGCTTCTGATGAGTTATCCACACTCACGGAAGTGATGACGCTGAGCATGTCGGAAACGAAGGAATCGGCGCAAGAAGAGTTTAACGAAATTGACCAACTTGCGACGGCGATGAGTGAAATGTCGTCGACGGTGCAAACCGTCGCAGAACATGCTCAGACGGCGTCTTCTCTTACAGAGCAAGCTTCCGCACAAGCGATTTCTGGTCAACAGTTCTTGCAAAGTACGATGGCGAAAATGAGTGAACTCTCGTCGGACATCGCTTCATCGGCGCAGGCGGTTAACCAGGTCGAAGAACGTGTTGAATCCATTGGTAGTGTTGTGGGTACGATTCAAGGTATCTCTGAACAAACTAACCTGCTTGCACTGAATGCGGCGATTGAAGCGGCGCGAGCTGGCGAGGCGGGTCGTGGTTTTGCGGTGGTTGCAGATGAAGTTCGTAACCTTGCACAACGTACACAACAAGCGACGGTAGAAATTCAAGAGATGATTGCTCAGCTGCAAACCAGTGCAGAATCTGCTGTAGAACTCATGGAGAAAAGCGTAGTGGAAGCGGCCGATGGAAACGAGCTGGTTTCTAATGCTGGATCTGAGCTCGATGGTATTGTTGGGCAAGTGACGCAAATCAATGACATGAACTTCCAAATCGCGACGGCGTCTGGTCAGCAAAGCAGTGTTGCAGAAGAGATGAGTCAAAACCTCACCAATGTACGTGAGCTGGTGGAAGCCTCGGTTGTGGTTATGACAGAGCTGCTAGAAACTTCTGAAATGATGCAAAATAATGCTGGCGAGTTAGACAAGAAGATCAAATCTTTCCAAGTTTAATATTCTATCCAGAACTTTTGATAAAACGCCCACAAACCTTTTGTGGGCGTTTTTATTTGCTTTAAGTCTGGTATAAAGAATGAGTTACCGTGCTTTTCAAACAAGGAAGAAAAATGCAGCTGCCTTCGCCACTGATTTCTATCGCTGAATCTGCCGTACAAAATGCTCAAGAGGCAGGTTATTTTCCCCTTTGGCCAGATGAGATTGCGCAGCAATTTCGCTATGTGGCGGGCTTAAGCCAGTTTATTACCGAGGCCATTCATCGCGATGAAGTTTTAGCCCGTGAGTTGCCAAGCATGTTAGCGCAATCAAGTCGTCAGGAATCTTACCGCTCACGTCTTGCTGCACTGTTGGGACAATGCCCGGATGAGATGTCTGGTCATCGCGTGTTGCGTCAGTTTCGCAACCGAGAAATGGTGTACATTGCGTGGAAGGATTTCACGCATGCATGGTCTCTAGAGACGTCTTTAAGCCACTTATCTGAGTTGGCAGAAGCGATGATTTTTGAAACCTATCAATGGCAATATCAAGTGTGTTGTCAGGAGTGGGGCACGCCAACAAGTGAGGACGGTGAAGTGCAGCCGATGTTAATTATCGGCATGGGGAAACTGGGTGGCGGCGAGTTAAACTTTTCTTCCGATATCGATCTGATTTTCACGTATCCAGAAAACGGTGAGACACAAGGCGCGCGCCGCAGTATTGCCAATGCCCAGTTCTTTACTCGCCTTGGTCAACGCATCATCAAAGCGCTCGACCAACAAACCTTCGATGGCTTCTGTTACCGCGTAGATATGCGTTTGCGTCCGTTTGGTGAGAGTGGTCCATTAGTCATGAGCTATGCGGCACTAGAGGATTACTATCAAGAACAGGGACGTGACTGGGAGCGTTACGCGATGATCAAAGCTCGAGTGATGGGGTGCGAAATGTACCCGCAATACCAAGAGCTACGCCAAATGCTGCGTCCTTTTGTTTTTCGTCGCTATATTGATTTCAGTGCGATTCAGTCTTTGCGTCGGATGAAATCGATGATCAGTAGTGAGGTTCGCCGCCGAGGTTTGAACAACAACATTAAGTTAGGTGCAGGTGGCATCCGAGAAATTGAATTTATCGCCCAAGTTTTTCAATTAATTCGAGGTGGTCGCGAGCCTTCTCTTCGTAATCGAGGGTTGTTGGAAACGCTGCAAGGCATTGAAGAGCTGGCGTTACTCACTTCGCAAGAAGTCAGCAGTCTAGAGGCTGCATACAAGTACTTGCGTCAATTAGAAAACTTGTTGCAAGCGATGGCGGACAAGCAAACCCAGACGTTACCTGATTGCGAAACCGAACGCTTAAAGCTCGCCACCGCGATGCAAATGACCTCTTGGGACCAACTGATTGAGCAAACTCAGCAGCACATGGCGAATGTCCATCAAGTATTTGAGTCGTTAATTGGTGATGATGAAGAAGACGAGGGCACTACGGTTGCTCGTCATTTTCATGAGTTATGGGATATGGCGAACAAACAAGATGTGCTTGAACATATCTTGCAGCAGGATATTCAGGTTGAAGACTTTGCTTCATGCGCGAAAACCATCATCAACTTTAAAACCGATCTGGCTAAAAAAACGTTAGGACCGCGTGGACGAGAAGTGTTAAACCGTTTGATGCCGAAGGTGTTTGATGCGGTGTTTGCTCACCCTGATGCACAGTTTGGTTTACCGCGAGTGCTGCATTTACTGCACAATATCTGCACTCGTACGACTTATCTGGAGTTATTGGATGAGCACCCAGCGGCTTTAGTACAGCTCGTGCGTTTGTGTACCGCAAGCCCAATGATTTCAGAGCAGCTATCTCGGTATCCGATCTTACTCGATGAGTTGATCGACCCTGCACAGTTGTACAATCCAATCCCATTAGACAGTTACCGTACAGAGCTGCGTGATTATCTGGCCCGTATTCCAGAAGATGATATGGAGCAGCAAATGGAAGCGTTGCGCCAGTTTAAGCAAATCTGCATTTTACGTATTGCGGCGGCGGATATTGCTGGTGCATTGCCGGTGATGAAAGTGAGTGATCACTTAACCTATTTGGCGGAAGCTATCGTTGATGCTGTGGTCAGTCAGGCTTGGTTGCAAGTGTCCGAAAAATACGGCGAGCCAACGCATGTGAAAGATCGTGAAGGCAAGGGTTTTGCCGTCATTGGCTATGGCAAAGTCGGTGGCTGGGAACTCGGCTATAACTCCGACTTGGATATCGTCTTCATGCATGACTGCCCAGTCAATGTCTATACAGATGGCAAAAAGGAAATCGACGGTCGTCAGTTCTACCTTCGCCTAGCGCAGCGCATCATTCATATTTTCTCGACTCGCACCGCTTCCGGCATTTTGTACGAAGTCGATACCCGCTTGCGCCCATCTGGCGCGTCAGGTTTGTTGGTTAGCCCAACCGATGCGTTTGACGATTATCAGCATCAAGAAGCCTGGACATGGGAGCATCAAGCACTTGTGCGCGCGCGCTTGATTTACGGCGATGAACCCCTTGCCATTGCATTTCACAATACGCGACATGATGTGTTGTGCAAAGCGCGCGATCGGGCGGAACTGAAAAAAGCCGTTGTCGAAATGAGAGAGAAAATGCGCGGCCATCTTGGGGGGAAAAAGCCCGGCCGTTTTATGCTCAAGCAAGACGTGGGAGGGATTACCGATATCGAATTTCTCGCTCAGTACTTAGTGCTCAACTATAGTCACGATAAGCCGAAATTAACGCGTTGGTGTGATAATGTGCGCATCTTTGAAACACTCATTGCACAAAATGTCATGGACGAAGACCAGGCAATGCAGTTGATACGTGCCTACACGACAATGCGAAACGAAATACACCGAAGAAATCTACTCAATTTAGATGCTGATGTGGTGGAAGATAAGTTTGTTGCCGAAAGGGAGTGGGTAAAACAGGCTTGGAATCAGTGGTTCAGTTAAGACCATATATTTAGCCTCGATAAGGGCTGTGATAAACTCACTTCGATTTAATTTTTGGAGACCAATAATGAAACCAATTCTACCTGATTACAACAGCGCTGGTGTGCTCATCATCGGTGATGTCATGCTAGATCGTTACTGGTATGGCCCAACCGGACGTATTTCTCCTGAAGCGCCGGTTCCTGTTGTAAAAGTAGAAAACAATGAAGAGCGTCCTGGTGGTGCTGCGAACGTTGCGATGAATATCGCATCACTAGGTGGCCATGCTCACATTGTTGGTCTAACAGGGGAAGATGAGCCTGCAAAAGTGCTGACGGAGACGCTGAGCTCACTCAATGTGAAATGCGATTTCGTTGCACTGCCGGATTACCCAACGATTACGAAGCTTCGCGTAATGAGCCGTGGACAACAGCTTATTCGTCTCGACTTCGAAGATAAGTTTGAAAACACGGATTCTGCACCTGTGCTATCGCGTATGGATGCCGCTCTGCCAAACGTTAAAGCCGTGATTATGTCTGACTACGCAAAAGGCTCGTTAGAGCATGTTCAGGCATACATCCAAAAAGCGCGCGCAGCAAACATTCCAGTTTTCATTGACCCTAAAGGTGCGGATTTTGAACGCTACCGTGGCGCAACACTTCTTACGCCAAACATGAAAGAGTTCGAAGATGTCGTTGGCAAAGTAAAATCAGACCAAGAGCTGGTTGAAAAAGCACTTCAGCTTGTTGAAGAGTTTGATTTTGAAGCGCTACTGGTTACGCGTAGTGAAAACGGCATGACGTTGATCCGCCGTGGTCAAGAGCCATTCCACCTTCCGACTCAAGCGAAAGAAGTGTACGACGTGACTGGTGCTGGTGATACGGTGATTTCTGTACTTGCAGCTTCAGTGGCGGCGGGTAAATCCTTCGAAGAAGCGTGTGCACTAGCGAATGCGGCGGCAGGCGTTGTTGTTGGTAAGCTTGGTACCTCGACCTTGTCTGAAATTGAACTAGCAGAAGCGGTACATGGCAGCCAAGACACGGATTACGGTGTGATTTCAGAAAAAGCGCTGATTGAAGCAGTGAAAAAAGCACGTGCACGTGGCGAGAAAGTCGTTATGACAAACGGCTGCTTTGATATTCTTCACGCTGGGCATGTGTCTTACTTAAACCATGCTGCTGAACTTGGTGATCGCCTGATTGTTGCGGTGAATACCGATGAATCAGTGAAGCGTCTTAAAGGGCCTGGTCGTCCTGTGAACCCAACCGATCGCCGCATGGCGGTATTGGCAGGTTTGGGCGCTGTGGATTGGGTAGTACCATTTAGTGAAGATACGCCGCAACGTTTGATCTCGGAAGTTCTGCCAAGCTTGCTAGTAAAAGGTGGTGACTACAAACCAGAAGAGATTGCTGGTGGTAAAGAAGTCATTGCTGCAGGTGGCGAAGTTCGTGTATTGAACTTTGAGGATGGTTGCTCAACCAGTGAAATCATCAATGCAATCAAAGGCGGTAAGGGCTAAGCCTACGATTTGTTGGCATTGAAACGCTATTTGTTTGTAAAAGGTCGCCAAGTGCGGCCTTTTTGATACTTGATGTTCTGAGATACTTTTCGTCTCTTAACTGCAAGCAATAAAAAACGCCAGCTGATAAATCAACTGGCGTTTTTATTTATTGAGAACTGAAGCATTCAGTCAGCAATTATTTTGCTGCTTTCAAACCTGCATCAACGTCTAAGATGTCTTGTTCGCTTAGCGTACCAACGGCTTGGCGTAGCTGAAGAACACTTAAGATGTAGTCGTAACGAGCGTTCGATAGGTTTTTATTCGCATCGTATAGACGACGAGTTGCGTCTAGCACGTCAACGATAGTACGAGTACCCACATCAAAACCTGCTTCTGTTGCTTCTAGTGCAGAGCGCGCAGAAATAACGGCTTGCTCATAAGCACGTAGTGCGCCGATAGAGGCGTTAATGTTGTTGTTTTGTGCGCGAACATCTTTTACTACGCTACGGTATTGTGCTTCAAGATCTTCACTTGCAGCCACGTACGCGTATTCAGCCTGTTTGGTTTGAGAGGTGACGTTACCACCCGTGTATAGCGGCACCGCAAGGTTCACACCGATATTGAAGTTGTCTGTGGTGTTGTCACGAGAGCTATGAGACGTATCACCGTAGTTGTAACCACCGTCTAGAGACAGCGTTGGTAGATGACCAGAACTTGCTAGTGAAATATTGTCACGTGCGATATCTTGAAGAATACGTGAAGATAGCAAGGTCAGGTTTTTGGTTTTTGCTTCGTCAATTAGTGATTCAGCAGGCACGGTCGATGGGCTAGCAGTGAAGCGGCGAGTGTCCAAGATGTTGAGATCTTTGTGCTCTTGACCAGTGATTTCACGTAATGACTCGTAGCTGTTAGTCAGTGCGTTTTCTGCTAACACTTCATCCGCCAGTACTTGGTCGTACTGAGCTTGCGCGTCGTGTACGTCAGTGATCGCAGATAAACCTACTTCAAAACGCTGTTTTGTTTGCTCTAGTTGACGACCCACTGCGGCTTTTTCTGCACGGACGAAGACAAGGTTGTCTTGTGCGCGTAGAACTTCAAAATACGCTTGTGAAACACGAAGAATTAGTGCTTGTTGAGTCGCAGCGTAAGTTGCGTCTGCTTGACGAGCACTTTTCTCAGCGGTATCTAGCGAGATCCAAGATGCGCGGTTGTAAAGTGCTTGTGAAAAGCTAACACCAGCGGTTAGAGCGTTGGCATCGTTTGATACGTCATTGACTAGATTTGAGTCGTATTCAGTATCGCCACGAGTTAAGTTGTAACCTGCTGTTAGGTTAATTTGTGGTAATAGAGCACTACGGCTTGAGGTGATTGCTTCGAAAGCTTGGTCACGTTGTGCTGCTACACTGAGCAATTGTGGATCATTTTGTTTTGCTAAGTCGTAGATTTCAGCCAAAGAGTCTGCGAACGCAGACGTACTCATGCTACCTAGCGCTGCACTGATAAATAGTGGAAGCAATTTTTTCATTTTCTATTCCCGCGGTCAATAGATTGGTTAATTCTCAGTAGTTTAACTCAATTTGCACGATATTTACTCTAAAGTTTGCACTTTTTTACACGTAATTATCCAGTTGTGCAATAAATTTTCACCAAAGACTTAAATTAATTTGTAACTATTGTACAAAAAGTTGAGCCAAGTCCTTTGAGCAAGCGAATAACAATGAGTAAACTACAAGATTCACTCAGAGAGGTGTCGAATGCAACAGTGTGACAAACAACAAAAGGATTTTACTTCGCAAGATGTAAAAGTCATCTCGAAAGAAACCTTATTTGAAGGCTTTTTCAAAATGGTGAAATATCGCTTTCAGCATAAGCTATTTGCTGGAGGTTGGAGCGAGGTTGTCGAACGAGAAATGTTCGAGCGTGGTCATGCTGCAGCGATGCTTCCTTATGATCCAAATACGGATCAAGTGGTTATCATTGAACAGATTCGAGTAGGAGCCTTAGAGCATCAACACCCATGGCAGCTAGAGATTGTCGCGGGTATGATTGACCGTGATGAATCAGCTGAAGCCGTCATTCGCCGAGAAGCTGTCGAAGAGGCGGGGATACAAGTGGGGCGTGTTGCGCCAGTCACCTCTTATTATCCTTCTGCTGGCGGTTGCTCGGAAAAGTTGGACGTATTTGTTGGTGAAGTGGACGCATCTAAAGCGCACGGCATTCATGGTTTAGACTATGAGAATGAAGATATTCGCGTACATGTTTTGAGTCGTGAGCAAGCATATCAATGGGTGAAAGACGGAAAATTTGAAAATGGTGCGTCGATTATTGCGTTGCAATGGTTGCAATTAAACCATCAAGAGTTGAAGTCACAGTGGGGGCACCCCCAAATGGTGGAGAGTAAGTAATGGCACAAGTGGCTGAAAAACAGAGGTATCATGTTGATTTAGCGGGTCTAATGAGAACCTATGAGACCAACTACGCTAAATTGAACGCCTTATTGCCTGCTTCTGCCGAAGTTGGGGATGTACGCTGCTATCAAGCGGCGAACATGGTTTACCAACTGACCGTGAATGAAATCACAAAATACACCACAGTTGTTGAGATATGTCAGAGTGATGAAACGCCAGTGTTTCCTTTACCGACGATGTCTGTCAGGCTTTATCACGATGCGAGAGTAGCCGAAGTATGCTCAAGCGGAGAGTTCTCTCGCATAAAAGCTAAGTATGATTATCCCAACGACCAACTGATGCAGAAAGATGAAAAGCATCAACTAAACACATTCCTCGGTGAATGGCTGACGTTTTGTTTACGAAGTGGTATCAGTAGAACACCACTTGCCTTCAATTGATCGTCACGTCACTAAAGGAAAATAACAAATAACGATATAGTGGACGAATCAGGTTTTCATTTTGCAATCATCTAGTGACAGCATCAAACTTTTACAAATTACGGATACTCATCTGTTTGCTGCCGATGAGGGAAGTTTGCTGAGCGTAAAAACGGCCGATAGCTTTAACGCTGTTGTTGCTGATGTTTTACGCCGCAACGTGACGTTTGATTACATCTTGGCGACAGGGGATATTTCCCAAGACCATAGTGCAGAATCTTACCAGCGCTTTGCCGAAGGCATTGAACCGCTAGAGAAAGACTGCTTTTGGCTGCCTGGTAATCATGACTACAAGCCCAATATGGGCAGTGTATTACCTTCGCAACAAATCAAAGCGGCAGAGCATGTATTGCTTGGCGCGCATTGGCAGTTGGTTCTTTTAGACTCGCAAGTTGTTGGCGTTCCCCACGGACGCTTGAGTGATCAGCAGTTAGCGTTACTCGAAGAAAAGTTAGCAGAACACCCAGAAAGGCACACACTTGTGTTGCTGCATCACCATCCATTATTGGTGGGAAGCGCGTGGCTTGATCAACATACCTTAAAAGATGCCGAAGCGTTCTGGCAGGTTGTCGATCGTTTTGATAACGTGAAAGGCATTCTCTGTGGTCATGTTCATCAAGACATGAATGTGCTTCATAATGGTATTCGAGTGATGGCAACACCCTCGACGTGTGTTCAGTTTAAGCCCAACTCGGATGATTTTGCCCTCGATACGACTTCGCCTGGTTGGCGTGAACTGCAGTTGCACGCTTGTGGTGAGATTACGACCCAAGTGGGCCGACTTCCTGACGGCCAGTTCCAACCAGACTTCTCTTCTAACGGATACTAACGCGCCCGAGCTCTATGTTCGGGCTCGCTTTTTTGTGCGAGATATCTATGAGTAAACCTTCACTTCTTCTGTATATCCATGGTTTTAACAGCTCCCCACTTTCAATGAAAGCCAATGTGATGAGAGCATACTGCGAGCAGCATCGTCCTGATATCAAAGTGATTGTTCCCCAGTTACCTTGTTATCCTCAACAAGCGGCGAAAATGTTGTTGGATATCATCGAACAATATAAAGACGATTATAACATTGGTCTGGTGGGCAGCTCATTAGGCGGCTTTATGTCAACGTGGCTAAATGACAAGTTTGGATTTAAAGCGGTTGTGGTCAACCCCGCGGTTAAGCCCTATGAGTTGTTAGTAGATTATTTGGGTGAGCAAACTAACCCTTATACGCACGAAACCTATACACTTGAAGCTTGTCATATTGACGAGTTAAAAGCTCTTGATGTACAAAGCATCGCGTCGCCATATTCTTTCTGGTTGTTGCAGCAAACAGAAGATGAGGTTTTAGACTATCGACAAGCGGTAGATAAGTTTGCAGACGCTAAGCAAACAGTAGAACAAGGCGGTGATCACAGTTTTGTAGGCTTTGAGCGTTATCCTGCACAGATTATCGAATTTCTAGAACTGTAATTCGAAAGCGATTGGAAAAGGCTCATAGTTTTTATTGATATATCCAACCGTTTCTTGACATGGGCGGTATGCTTTCCGACTATGTTTTGCCAAAAGATCTTAAGGGTCGAGGACCCTGGCTACTTTGTTATGCATCATGTTTACAAGCACTTAGTGATGTGAACAGGGTGGCTTTTTCGTTTCCTGAGTATGGGTTCCCCCATTGGTGATATTCAGGCAACAAGTAAACTTTGAGAATAATTCCGTATTATGACTGAACAATATAATGCTGGTGCCATTGAAGTACTGAATGGCTTAGAGCCAGTACGTCGCCGACCAGGGATGTATACGGATACAGCGCGCCCAAACCATTTGGGCCAAGAAGTTATCGACAACAGTGTCGATGAAGCGCTAGCCGGACATGCCTCAAAAGTACAAGTCATCCTACATGCCGACCAATCACTAGAAGTGATCGATGATGGTCGAGGCATGCCTGTTGATATCCACCCAGAAGAGAAAGTGTCAGGCGTAGAGTTAATCCTATGCAAGCTGCACGCAGGTGGTAAGTTCTCTAACAAAAACTACCAATTCTCTGGTGGTTTGCACGGGGTAGGTATTTCGGTAGTAAACGCGTTGTCAAAACGCGTTGAAGTAACCGTTCGTCGTGATGGCCAAGTGTATGAAATTGCATTTGAGCACGGTGATAAAGTCTCTGACCTGACCGTAACCGGTACATGTGGTCGTCGCAATCGCGGTACCAGCGTGCATTTCTGGCCTGATGCGAAGTACTTCGATTCGGCTAACTTCTCTGTTACGCGCCTAGTCAATAATCTGCGCGCAAAAGCGGTTTTGTGTCCGGGTTTAGAAATTACATTAACCGACAAAGTTAATGGTAAAGACTATAAGTGGTACTACGAAGACGGTCTTAAAGACTATCTTGCGGAAGGCGTAAAAGGCTACCCAGTTATTCCTGAAGAACCATTTACTGGTGAGTTCTTGGCGGATACCGAAGCGGCAAACTGGGCGGTAATTTGGCAGCCAGAAGGTGGTGAGATGATCACCGAAAGCTACGTTAACCTGATCCCAACCGCTCAAGGTGGTACGCACGTTAATGGTCTACGCCAAGGCTTGTTAGAAGCGATGCGCGAATTCTGTGAGTTCCGTAATCTATTACCTCGTGGCGTGAAGCTAACGGGTGATGACGTTTTCGACCGCTGTTCTTACGTGTTGTCGGTTAAAATTCAAGATCCGCAATTTGCAGGCCAGACCAAAGAACGTCTGTCCTCTCGTCAAACTGCGGCATTTGTCTCTGGCGTAGTAAAAGATGCGTTCAGTCTTTGGTTGAACGAAAAGCCTCAGCTAGCAGAGCAATTGGCAGAAGTCTGTATCGCTAATGCGCACCGTCGTATGCGTGCAGCGAAAAAAGTCGTACGTAAGAAAGTGGCGTCCGGCCCGGCACTGCCAGGTAAGTTGACCGACTGTTCAGCACAGGATTTAAGTCGCACTGAAATCTTCTTTGTGGAGGGTGACTCTGCGGGTGGCTCGGCAAAACAGGCACGTGACCGTGAGTTCCAAGCTGTGATGCCACTGCGTGGTAAGATCTTGAACACGTGGGAAGTCTCTGCTGACCAAGTATTAGCATCTCAAGAAGTACACGATATTTCAGTGGCTTTGGGGATTGATCCTGACAGCGATAACCTTGATGGTCTTCGTTACGGTAAGATCTGTATCCTTGCCGATGCGGACTCGGATGGTCTTCACATCGCAACGCTGCTTTGTGCACTGTTCACTCGTCACTTCCGTGCACTGGTTGAAGCGGGCCATATCTATGTGGCGATGCCGCCTCTGTATCGAATCGATTGCGGGAAAGAAGTGTTCTACGCCCTCGATGACGATGAAAAAGATGGCATTTTAGAGCGCTTGTCGAAGAAGAAAGCCAAAATCAACGTGCAACGATTCAAAGGTCTGGGTGAGATGAACCCACTTCAGTTGCGTGAAACCACCATGGATCCGAACACGCGTCGCTTAGTGCAGCTAACCATTGACGACTCTACGGCGACCATGGAAATGATGGACATGCTGCTGGGCAAAAAGCGTGCAGATGACCGTCGTTCTTGGCTACAAAACAACGGCGACTTGGCAGAGGTGTAACGGATGTCTACAGAAATTACCTACGATGGCGTCGAACAGTTGCCAATGCGCAAGTTCACTGAAGACGCTTATCTGAACTACTCGATGTACGTAATCATGGACCGCGCCTTGCCATACATTGGTGATGGCTTAAAGCCGGTTCAACGACGCATCATTTATGCGATGTCAGAGCTTGGTCTCTCTGCATCAGCAAAATACAAAAAATCTGCACGTACCGTTGGTGACGTGCTAGGTAAATACCATCCGCACGGTGATTCAGCGTGTTACGAAGCGATGGTATTGATGGCTCAGCCATTCTCTTACCGCTATCCATTAGTGGATGGTCAAGGTAACTGGGGTGCGCCAGATGACCCGAAATCATTCGCGGCAATGCGTTATACCGAAGCAAAACTGTCTAAGTTTGCTGAAGTGTTGCTGGGCGAACTTGGCCAGGGCACGGTTGAATGGCAACCTAACTTTGATGGCACAATGAAAGAGCCACAAATGTTGCCAGCACGCCTGCCTCATATCCTGCTTAACGGTGTAACCGGTATTGCAGTTGGTATGGCAACAGATATCCCACCGCATAACGTTCGTGAAATCGCAGATGCGACTATTCATTTGATCGACAACCCGAAAGCAGAACTGCCGGACGTGATGCAGTATGTTAAAGGTCCGGATTACCCAACAGAAGCAGAAATCATCTCGCCGCAAGCGGATATTGAGAAGATTTACCGCAACGGTCGCGGCAGCATCAAGATGCGCGCGGTATGGCACAAAGAAGGGTCTGATATCGTTATCACCTCTCTGCCACACCAAGTATCGGGTGCAAAACTGCTTGAGCAAATCGCTAACCAGATGCGTGCGAAGAAGCTACCAATGGTTGACGATCTTCGTGACGAGTCGGATCACGAGAACCCAACGCGTATCGTTGTGGTACCTAAGTCAAACCGCGTCGATTGTGATTTGTTGATGAACCACTTGTTCGCATCAACGGATCTTGAGCGCAGCTACCGCGTTAACTTGAACATGATTGGTTTGGATAATCGTCCTCAAGTTAAAGGTCTGGTGCAAATTCTGTCAGAGTGGATTGAGTTCCGTCGTACGACCGTACGTCGCCGTCTACAACACCGCCTAGACAAAGTCATGGCTCGCTTACACATTTTGGAAGGTTTGTTGGTTGCTTACCTAAACCTAGATGAAGTGATTGAGATCATCCGTACTGAAGATGATCCTAAAGCGGTATTGATGGCACGTTTTGGTATTACCGATATCCAAGCGGATGCGATTCTAGACACCAAACTTCGTCACCTAGCCAAACTAGAAGAGATGAAGATCCGTGGTGAGCAAGACGAACTAGAGAAAGAGCGCGAGAAGCTAGAACAGCTACTCGGTTCTGAGCGTCGTCTAAACACACTACTGAAAAAAGAAATCAAAGCGGATGCTGAGAAATACGGTGATGACCGTCGATCTCCATTGGTTGAGCGTGCAGAAGCAAAAGCGCTTACTGAACGTGATCTTGTTCCAAGCGAACCAATCACGGTTGTGCTTTCTGAGAAAGGTTGGATTCGTCACGCGAAAGGCCATGACGTAGATGCAGAAGGCCTGAACTATAAGTCGGGTGATAAATACTTAGCGCACGCACGAGGTAAGAGTAATCAGCCTGCGGTATTCCTAGGTAGTGACGGTCGAAGTTACTCTCTGGAATCGCACTCGCTGCCTTCTGCTCGTAGTCAAGGTGAGCCGATTACCGGTCGTTTGAATATTACGGCTGGTAGCAGTATTCGCCAAGTGATCATGAGTGAAGAAGAGCAGCTGTGGCTGGTGGGCTCAGATGCAGGTTACGGCTTTGTATGTAAAGGCGCTGACTTGCTGTCTAAAAACCGCAGTGGTAAAGCGCTGGTCACTTTACCGGCTAACTCTGAGGTCATGACGCCAAAAGCGATTGAAGATTTAGATTCTGATGAAATCTTAGCAATCACTAACCAAGGTCGCATGCTGCTGTTCCCAATCAAAGACCTGCCACAACTGGCGAAAGGTAAAGGGAATAAGATCATCAATATTCCTGCTGCTAAAGCAAAAGAGCGAGAAGAAGTACTATCTCACTTAATGTCTTTACCAAAAGGTGCATCGTTAACGCTGTACGCGGGTAAGCGAAAGTTGGGTCTTAAACCGTCTGACCTTGATAACTTCCGTGGCGAACGTGGTCGCCGAGGTGGGTTATTACCAAGAGGTTTGCAGCGAGTCACTCGCATTGAAGTTGAGCTGGATGATTCCGATACGACGGAAGCACCGAGCGATAGCTAGTAACGCACAAATAAAAAATCCCAGCCAATGGCTGGGATTTTTTATGCTTCTTGCTTGTCTTCGGCAATGGTGACTTTCAAGCTCATCTCTTTTCCTTTGCGAATGATGCCGACGTCCACGGTGGTGCCAGGCCGTAAATCGGTGACGATATCCATAACGCTCTGACGCCCTTGCACTTTATTGCCATCAATACTGATAATGATGTCCTGCTTTTGGAAGCCTGCTGCATTGGCTGGACCATTTGGATCAATACCAAGCACGACAATACCACCTATGTGTTCATTTCCAAGTAGGCGAGCAGTGACCGCATTAATGTCTTGGCCGTCGATACCAATATAGCCACGAATCACGCGACCATCAGCGATGATTTTCTGCATGATCTTGCTGGCTAGTGGCGCAGGGATCGCAAAGGAAATACCGTAAGTTTCTAAATCAGTCGCTTGTTGGAAAGAGGCGGTATTGATGCCGACGAGCTCACCTTGTGTGTTCACTAGAGCACCGCCAGAGTTGCCCTCATTGATGGCGGCATCGGTTTGAATGAATGCTTGGCGACCGTCGCTAATCGATGAGCGTCCTGTTGCTGAAATAATGCCGAACGTTGTGGTTTGTCCAAGGTTGTATGGGTTACCGATGGCTAGGACCACATCACCCACTTGTGGCTTGTAATTAGAGTTCAGAGGAATAACAGGTAAATTTGAACCTTCGACACGCAGTACGGCAATGTCTGTGCGTTTATCCGTGCCAACTAGCTGAGCCGCTGCGGCTCTACCGTCTTGTAATGCGACAACAATTTGGTCTGCTTGAGCAACCACATGGTAGTTGGTAATGATGTAGCCTTTCTCACTGACAATGACACCTGAACCCAGACCTTGAGTCGAGAGTTTACTGCGATCATTTTCAACATATTTACGGCTGTAGATGTTTACTACGGCAGGTGCTGCTCTTCGCACCGCCTGATTAAATGTCAACTCAACGGACGCGATATTAACAGGTTGCGGATCTAGCGCGGCAGGAATTACGTTGTGGCGCAAAGATGGTACCGCCAGTAATACCACTGCGGCAGTAGCCAAGCCTAAAAAGACAGAACGTAATAAAAAGCTGAGCATATCCTCTCCATGCATGAGCGCCAAAATGGCATAGAAGATGAAGAATAGCATTACATTGAAAAATAACAAAAGGGCAGCACGGAATCGTGCTGCCCTTTTCATTAGCTATTGAGCGATAAGGAAAAGTATTCGAGGCTTATTACTCGATGCTATGCATCGAAAACCTTATTTCCTATCACTTTGAAAGTGACTAACGAATAACAAGATAAATAGTACGTTCGCCACGCTGAATATTCAGAGCTAATACGCCTTTGTGCTTATCCACGATTGCACGAAGCTCAGCAAGGTTTTTCACGCGCTGACGGTTTACACCGATAATGATGTCCCCTTGTTGTAATTGATATTGAGCAGCCGGAGAGTTATCTGCAACGCTCGATACTTTAACGCCTTGAATTGCATCACTTGGTGTCGTATTGCTTAACTCAGCACCCTTGAGCCCTTCGTGTAATGTTTCGGCTTTGGCTTTCATATTTGTAGATTCGCCAAGCGTTACATCAAAGGTTTTATTCTTACCATCTCGAACTACACCTAACGTGATTTCTTTTCCTGCGCCCAGCGTTGCCACTTTTGCGCGGAGCTCTGAGAAAGTATTAATCGCTTTACCGTTTACCGATACAATTACATCACCGGCTTTCAATCCAGCTTTATCGGCTGCGCTGTCTGGTACGACTTGGCCAATAAAGGCCCCTTTACTTGACTCGTAACCCAATGCATCAGCCAGCTCAGAGGTTACTTCACCGCCCTGTACACCCAACATGCCGCGTTTGACTTCACCAAACTCTAGAATTTGCTCGGTGAGGTTTTTCATCATGTTGGACGGAATCGCAAAGCCAATCCCCACGTTACCGCCGTTAGGGCCTAAAATCGCAGTATTAATACCGATCAGCTCACCATTAAGGTTGACCAATGCACCACCAGAGTTACCGCTGTTAATTGCGGCATCGGTTTGGATGAAGTTTTCGAAGTTTTCAACGTTCAAGCCACTACGGCCTAACGCTGAGACGATGCCCGACGTCACGGTTTGACCGAGTCCGAATGGGTTACCAATCGCAACCGTAAAGTCACCTACGCGAAGTTTATCGGAATCTGCGACTTTAATTTGCGTTAAGTTTTTCGCTTTTTCTAATTTAAGCAACGCAACATCGGCCATCTCATCGCCGCCAACGAGCGTAGCGTCATACTCGCGACCATCATAGAGGCGAACTCGAATCTCATCCGCGCCCTTGATTACGTGGTAGTTAGTGACGATATGCCCTTTTTTCGCATCAATAATGACACCAGAACCTAAACCTCTGAACGGGCGCTCGCGCCTTTGCTCCATCGGAAAGTCCGGTCCAAAGAAGAATTGAAATTGTTCGGGAATACGGCTGGTTTGTACTTGTTTGCCTTCTACAGCAATACTCACAACAGCAGGGGTTACTTTCTCAAGCATGGGCGCCAAGCTAGGTAACTGTTGGCCATCCACATTTAAAGGTAATGCGGCGGTGGCTTGAACTGGCGCAATAATAGAGCCCAAACTCAGAGATAGAACGGTGAGCGCAAGCAGTGGTTTTTTCATCCAATAACTCCTCTTGAAACATGTCTGCCAAAAAGAAATATCCGAACGGTTAGTTCACTTTGTTAATAACTAATATAGGGCCTAGTTCGGATAATCAAAGGGGGAGGCAGTTCACATCCAAGTTAGAGCAAAGGTAATGAGAAAAAGTTCAAAAAAGGGCCGATACAAATGTATCGGCCCTAGAAGGTAGAGGTAAGAGAAGATTATGATGCTTTTGCGGTTACCGCTTCGGGAGCATTAATGATTTCTTTCTCTTGATCCTTTAAAAGACCCGTTGCGCCATTGGCGTAGTCTTTTGGCTGTTCGTTAAACTCTGGTTGATCTTCTGCAATAGCTTCAGAAGACATTGCCGTTTTCTTATCAAACGGGTTGTCTTGCTCTGGCAAGTTTGGCAAAAGCTCAGAAGAGGTCTTAGCCATATGTTGGTACAGCTTGGTGTAATCTTTACCTAGTGTATCCAACATTTCTGCGGTTTGTGCAAAATGATCGACGAGCTCTTGACGTTGTTGCTCTAGTTCAAACTTGGCTGCTTCAAGTTCTTTCTGCACAGACTTTTGTTTCTTGTATTCAGGGGTGGTTAGTCTACTAATGACTACGCCTACGATTGTACCGACCAGCAAACCCACAATGGCATAAATCCAAGGCATAACTGCTCCTTATAGTTGTTTTAACAAGTCTTTTACTACTTAGTTACACGCGGTGCTAGTCCATGTTACTATGGCTTGAACAGCCGATAAAGAAAAATAGCAGTATGTCTTCGGGGACTGATAACTACTTCTCTCTATTCTCAAAGTTGACCCCGAGGTAACCCTTTTCCCAGTACCTCTACACGACTTAATACGATGACACCACTACAACAATATCAAAAAGACATAGCAGAACACGGGTTTCAGCGTGATGAAGCTCAGTATCAAGCGGTCGTTGCATTAGATAAGCTTTACCATGCTATCGTTGAATTTCAGTCAGCGCCTGTGCCCCAGCTTTCCAAATGGCAAAAGCTCATGGGGAAAAAAATCGACATGCCTGAGCCCCCAAAAGGTCTTTACTTTTGGGGAGGAGTCGGACGCGGTAAAACGTACCTCATGGATGCGTTTTTTGATGCTTTACCAACCCAAAGAAAAATGCGCGTACACTTTCACCGCTTCATGTATCGAGTACATGATGAGTTGAAGCTGTTAGGTGATGTCGAAAATCCGCTAGCAAAAGTAGCGGATAAATTCAAAGAAGAAGCGGATGTGGTTTGCTTTGATGAATTTTTTGTCTCTGACATTACGGATGCGATGATCCTTGCGACGTTACTCCAAGAGATGTTCAAGCGGCAGATGATCCTAGTCGCGACTTCAAACATCGAACCGCAGAACTTATATCGTAATGGCTTACAAAGAGCGCGCTTTTTGCCTGCAATTGATATGATTTTGGCACGCTGTGACGTGTTGAATGTTGATAGTGGCGTTGATTATCGCTTAAGAACGCTTGAACAGGCCGAAATATACCATTATCCACTTGATGAACAGGCCAACATTAACCTCAACAAGTATTATCAGCAGCTGACGGGCGAACGTCAGATCGTCGCTCATCAAATCGAAGTTAATCACCGTCAGCTTGAGGTAATTGAAGCGAGTGATGGGGTTCTGCATGCGTCTTTTGCTCAGTTATGCCAAACCGCTCGCAGTCAAAATGACTACATTGAGCTGTCCCGAATTTATCACACGGTATTATTAGCGGACGTTCAACAGATGAACCGAAAAATAGATGACGCTGCGAGGCGTTTTATCGCACTGGTCGATGAGTTTTACGAGCGCAATGTGAAGTTGATTATTTCTGCTGAAGTGCCAATGGAAGACTTATATACTGAGGGGCAGCTCGAGTTTGAATTTAAGCGCTGTTTGTCTCGGCTCACTGAGATGCAAAGTCATGAGTACCTCGCGCGTGAGCATTTGGCCTAAATCTAGTGTGTTCTTAAAAAGTGAAGAAAAAATTAGTGATTTGGCGCAAAAAAAGGTGATTTTTTCTTCGCTCTTCTCTATAATCCTGCGACCCACCGTTACTGCAGACCGGATTATCGAAGTTATTTCGAAATTGAAGGTCGAGAGTACCAACGACTCGAAGGGGTGATGACTGGGCTCTTAGACAGTGTGGGAGCACCAGAACGGTGTTCCTTAAAGTTTAAATTTTAATTAACGGGTTATTATTAGCATGAAAACTTTCGTTGCTAAACCAGAAACTGTAAAACGCGACTGGTACGTTGTAGACGCTGAAGGTAAAACTCTTGGTCGTCTAGCAAGTGAAATTGCATCTCGCCTACGTGGCAAACATAAAGCTGAATACACTCCTCACGTTGACGCTGGTGACTACATCATCGTTATCAACGCTGAGAAAGTTGCTGTAACTGGTAACAAAGCTAAGAACAAAGTGTACTACCGTCACTCTGAGTTCCCAGGTGGTCTAAAATCTATCACTTTTGAAAAGTTGATCGATCGTAAACCTGAGATGGTTCTTGAGCTTGCAGTTAAAGGCATGCTTCCACGTGGTCCTCTAGGCCGTGCTATGTACCGTAAGCTTAAAGTTTACGCAGGCGCTGAGCACAACCATGTTGCTCAACAACCACAAGTACTAGACATCTAATTGGGGATTTCGAAAATGGCAGAGAATCAATACTACGGCACTGGCCGTCGCAAAAGCTCAGCTGCACGTGTTTTTATTAAACCAGGCAGCGGCAACATTGTAGTAAACAAGCGTAACCTTGACGAATACTTCGGTCGTCCAACAGCTCGCATGGTTGTACAACAACCTCTAGAACTTGTTGAACTAACTGAAAAGCTAGACCTTTACGTAACAGTTAAAGGCGGCGGTATTTCTGGTCAAGCTGGTGCTATCCGTCACGGTATCACTCGCGCGCTTATGGAATACGATGAGTCTCTACGTCCTGCTCTACGCGCAGCTGGCTACGTTACTCGTGACGCTCGTTGCGTTGAACGTAAGAAAGTTGGTCTACGTAAAGCACGTCGTCGTCCACAGTTCTCTAAGCGTTAATTTCCTCTTATTGGAAATTCTGCTTTTCAGAGTTACTCTGGAAACTGTGTACCAAAAGCTCGGCTCTATGCCGGGCTTTTTTGTTTTTAAAGAAATAATACCTGCCTATCAATATCAATTTGTATTCACTTATAACTAGGTTCAGAGTAAGGCTTCTTCCTTACCATACGTTATAAGCTTATTTATCTGCTGTGGGTGCCTTTACGTCTTAATATCCCTGCAACATGTTTTAAAATGCCTACTCGTCTTTTTTGCGTATGCGGCGTGCTACAAAAGTGAAAATACAAACAACGTAAGTTGAATGCGCACTAAGAAATATTTTGCTGTGTAATTAACTGAAAACTACCAAGATAAAAGGTTTGAATAGCTTTCAGCAGAACTTCCATGTTGTGCTTTCTTGTTACAAATCACATCAATTTTTTATAATTCTGCCGCTTTTGTGACGACGCGAGCGATTTGCCTCACAAATGTTACAAAAAGGTAGCTTTATCTTGTCAAAAAGTAGGGTTTTCTTTATCATTTCCCTCCAATAAATAGAACTAAATTCATTATTTGTTAGCCATGCTCTTATAAGCGGAATAATAACGATCCAAAGGGAGCAAATGGGAGAATGTTTGGATGAGCAACGCGCCTTTAAATAACGGTCGCAGGCGTTTTCTAACCGCTACAACGGCAGTTGTTGGTGGGTTAGGGGCAGTCGCCGTCGCCGTGCCTTTTATCAAATCATGGAATCCGAGTGCCAAAGCCAAAGCGGCAGGTGCACCGGTGGAAGTGGATATAAGTAAAATTGAACCAGGTCAGCTGGTTCGTGTCGAGTGGCAGGGGAAACCTGTATGGATTGTTCGCCGCACTCAAAGCGTTCTAGATAACTTAAAAACGATCGGCGATAAGCTTCGTGATCCGCAATCTGAAATGGAACAGCAGCCTGAGTACGCTCAGAATGAGTTTCGTTCGATTAAGGAAGAGTTTTTTGTCGCTGTTGGTTTCTGTACTCACCTAGGTTGTTCACCAACCTATCTACCAGACTCTTTCTCAGAGCAGGTCCAGGGCGTAAGATCTGGCTTCTTCTGTCCTTGTCATGGTTCTAAGTTCGATATGGCTGGTCGAGTGTTCCAAGGGGTACCTGCTCCATTGAACCTTGTCGTTCCTAAGCACATGTATTTGAGCGACACCAAGCTCATTGTGGGTGTTGATGAGGGGGATGCATAATGCAAGCAATGTTAGACTGGGTTGAAAAGCGTATTCCTGCAATGAATGCTTATAAAAAGCATTTGTCTGAATACCCAATGCCTAAGAACTTCAACTTTTGGTACCTTTTCGGTTCTCTGGCGATGCTGGTTCTGGTTAACCAAATCCTAACGGGTATTTGGCTAACGATGAACTACGTTCCTTCTGGTGACGGTGCGTTTGCTTCTATCGAGTACATCATGCGTGATGTAGAGTACGGTTGGCTTCTACGTTACATGCACTCAACTGGCGCATCTGCGTTTTTCGTTGTTGTGTACTTGCACATGTTCCGTGGCCTGATCTACGGCTCATACCAAAAACCTCGTGAACTACTGTGGATCTTCGGTATGTTGATCTTCCTCGTTCTAATGGCTGAAGCATTCATGGGTTACCTACTGCCATGGGGTCAGATGTCATACTGGGGTGCGCAGGTAATCATTTCTTTGTTTGGTGCGATTCCTGTTATCGGTGATGATCTAACGCTTTGGATCCGTGGTGACTACATCATCTCTGGTGCAACGTTAAACCGTTTCTTCGCACTACACGTTATTGCACTGCCTATCGTTCTGCTTCTTCTTGTGGTTCTGCACGTATTGGCGTTGCACGAAGTCGGCTCAAACAACCCTGATGGTATCGAAACTAAGCTACCAAAAGGTTCAATGGGCGATGATTACAAGACACAGTTCAAGTTCCACGATTACTACACGAAGAAATACGACATTATCGACTCTATTCCTTTCCACCCATACGGTACGGTTAAGGACTTAGTTGGTGTGGCTGGTTTCTTGTTCTTCTTCTGTTACGTGCTGTTCTTTAACCCAGAAATGGGAGGATACTTCCTTGAACCGCCTAACTTTGAAGCGGCCAACCCACTGAAGACACCAGAGCACATTGCTCCGGTATGGTACTTCACGCCGTTTTACGCAATCTTACGTGCGGTTCCAGACAAACTATTAGGTGTTATCCTAATGGGTGCGTCAATTGCAGTGCTGTTTGTTCTACCTTGGTTGGATCGTTGTAAAGTTCGTTCATACCGTTACCGTAGCAAACTTCATCTGTTGAATATTGTACAGTTCACTATCGCCTTTATCGCTCTGGGTATTTTAGGTGCGTTACCTGCAACACCAACGTACACACTACTATCTCAGATCTTTAGCTTGTGTTACTTCATGTTCTTTGTGTTGCTGTTCTTCTACAGCAAAAATGAAGCAACCAAACCATTACCAGAGAGGGTGACATTCAAATGAAGAAGTGGATTGTAATTCTATTTGCTATGTTGCCATCACTAGCGATGGCAGCGGGGGCTAACGTTCCGCTTGATAAAGCGAATGTTGACCTAACGGATAAAGCTTCGCTACAAAACGGTGCGAAGTTGTTCATGAACTACTGTTTTGCTTGTCACTCAACGCAGTATCAGCGTTATGAGCGTGTAGCAACAGACTTGGAAATTCCAACAGACTTAATGAAAGAAAACCTGATTTTCAATCCTGAAGCGAAAATCGGTGATCTAATGGTCAACGCAATGCCACCGAAGCAAGCGGCAAACTGGTTTGGTGCTCCACCACCAGATCTTACGTTGGTTGCACGAGTTCGTGGTGCTGATTGGTTATACACTTACTTACGCTCTTTCTATGTTGATCCATCTCGTCCATTCGGCGTGAACAACATTGTCTTCCCGAGTGTTGGTATGCCACATGTGCTCGAAGAGTTACAAGGTATCCCGACGCCGATTTACGATACGAAAATCGTAGATGGCGAAGAAGTAAAAGTTGTTGTTGGTACTGAAACAGACGGTACGGGTGAGCTGAGCGAAGGCGAATACGACAAAGCGGTTGGCGACCTAGTGAACTTCTTGGTTTATTCAGGTGACCCAGTGCAACTTGAGCGTCATGCTTTAGGTTGGTGGGTAATGGGCTTCTTAGTGCTTCTAACTATCGTTGTCGTGATGCTCAAGAAAGAGTATTGGCGCGATGTGCATTAATTGTGCTAAAATACCGTGCTAATTCCCAATTTTAATTGATGTACAATGGAGGCTTAGCCTCCATTGTTTTTATTTGTAAGTGTACTGGAGGGCTCCATGGCTGTAGCTGCCAATAAACGTTCTGTGATGACTCTTTTCTCAAGTGCATCAGATTTGTATAGCCATCAGGTTCGCATTGTACTAGCTGAAAAAGGCGTAAGTGTTGAAGTTGAGCTTGTTGACGAAGCAAACCTTCCTGCTGAGCTTGTTGAGCTAAACCCATATAAATCAGTGCCAACTCTTGTTGACCGTGAGCTAGCTCTTTACGATTCAAAAATCATCATGGAGTACTTGGACGAGCGTTTCCCTCATCCACCTCTAATGCCGGTTTACCCTGTTGCTCGTGGCAACAGCCGCTTGATGATGTACCGTATCGAACGCAACTGGTATTCACTCGCTGAAAAAGTGATGAAAGGTAATGCGGAAGAATCAGAAAAAGCACGCACAAAGCTGCGTAATGATCTTCTGACGTTAGCGCCAATTTTTGCTGAATATGAGTACTTCATGAGCGAAGAATTCAGCTTGATCGACTGTTACCTAGCTCCATTATTGTGGCGTCTGCCTCAACTTGGTATCGATCTGGTTGGCCCTGGTTCAAAAGAAATCAAGGTGTACATGAACCGCGTATTTGAACGTGATTCGTTCCTTGCTTCTTTAACTGAAGCTGAACGTGAAATGCGCCTAGTTCGCTAAGCGATTTTAAACACGTTATGGATATTGCAAAAATGACTGCTCGCCGCCCGTATATGCTTCGTGCATTTTACGATTGGCTAGTAGACAATGACTTGACTCCTCACTTGGTGGTGGATGCAACGATGCCGGGCGTACGTGTACCGGTTGAGTTTATTCAAGATGGTCAAATTATTTTGAATATTGCACCACGTGCGGTGGGTAATCTTGAGTTAGGTAATGATGCGATTACCTTCCATGCTCGCTTTAGCGGCCGTCCACACTCAGTAATTGTGCCTGTGTATGCTGTCCAAGCTATTTATGCGCGTGAGAATGGTGCTGGTACTATGTTTGAACCAGAAGAAGCGTACACTCACATCGAAGAAGAAGCGATGACCGAGGAAGAATCATCCCCATCGTTTACAACGGTTAGCGATGAGCCTTCTGAGTTAGCCTCTGATTCGGATGCCGAAGAGGACGATGCTCCTCGACCAAAAGGCAAACCAAGCTTAAGAGTGATTAAATAATAAAAAAGCAGCGTAACGCTGCTTTTTTTCTTTTTAGTGTCTTGACGTGTTTTCAAGTGATGTTTCGCAATTACTCAATCGTAAATGCTTCGACGTTGGCTTCATTTTCCGCGTTTGTCTCACTTTCTATTGTTTGTACACCGTCACTCGGTAAGTCCACTTCAACAGGTTCCATTTCGCCATATTGGAACCCTTTAATGACTTGTTTTACGCCAGAGATATTACGCGCGATTTCTGTCGCTCGCTCGCCTTGCTCTGGTGTGACATAACCAAACAGAAAAACGTCGCCGTCTTCGGTGATCACTTTAACCTTAACGCCATTGAGTTCAGAGTCGGTAAGCAAGGCTGATTTTACTTTGGTTGTGATCCAGCTGTCGTTGCTAATTTGAGTGACAGTGAGTGGCTCTTTTTGTTTGATTTGATTGTGTATGACTTTCACACCACTAACTTCTCGAGCTCTTCGCTCTAAAGCATGGATAAGGTCTTGCGTTGGAGCCTGACCCATAAGAACAACCGTACCGTTATAGGAGCTGGCAACCACACGAACTTCACCTTTAAACGGCGCCTTGTTACCGATCGCCGCAACTTCGAATTCGATGTTGTTGTCCTGCCAAATTTGTTTTGTACTGCGTGTGTCCGTGACAATATTTGCTGTGGTTGCAGCGCCAGCGATAAACAAGCCAGCGCAACCACTTAAACTCAATGCTGTTAATAAGATAACGAGGCTACGTATCATAATTCTGACCCTCAGTCTTGGTTACTCTTCATGAGCAGGGAAAAGCACCTGGTCAATAAGATCACAAAGACAATGGAGTGTTACCATATGTACTTCGTGAATACGTGCAGTGCGGTGTGATGGAATGCGAATTTCGACGTCGTTCTCACCAAGCAGCCCTGCCATCTCACCGCCATCTTTTCCTGTTAGCGCGATAATCGTCATGTCTCGAGTTACGGCCGCTTCCATCGCTTTGATAATATTTTTGCTGTTACCGCTAGTCGACATGGCAAGCAGAATGTCGCCTGGCTGGCCAAACGCTCGTACCTGTTTTGAGAAAATTTCCTGGTAGTGGTAGTCGTTTGCAACAGCGGTCAGGGTTGTATTATCGGCTGTTAAGGCCATTGCAGGTAGGCTAGGGCGCTCAGTTTCAAAACGGTTTAAAAGACAAGAAACAAATTGTTGAGCGTTTGAAGCACTGCCGCCATTACCACAACATAAAATTTTGTTGCCATTGAGCAAGCTTGAGACCATCGCTTGGGCCGCGTGAGTAATGGCATCGGGCAGCGCCTCTGCTGCTGCGATTTGAATTTGAATACTTTCTGTAAAGCTGTCTTTAATGCTGTCTAGCATCGCTTATCCTTCAGAGATTGCGTTTTCTATCCAGTTGATATCTCGCCCATTGTCATGAATAGCGATGACATCAAACCGATAATCGATATTGTGTTTTAAGCGCTTTTGTTGGCTAAGCCAAACTTGTGCAGTTTTGATTAGCTTGCGCCTTTTTGCGTGCGTTACCATTTCTGCTGCTGAGCCAAAGTGATCGTTCTTACGATATTTGACTTCAACAAACACGATAGTTTCACCTTGTTGGAAGATTAAATCAATCTCACCGACCTTGGTCAGGAAATTTTGTTCAATAAAGCGCAAGCCCTGGCGTTGCAAATAGTGCTTCGCCAGAGCTTCATATTGATTTCCGATTTGGCGCTTACTAAAGAGCCCCACGCTCAGCCCAGCTCAATTCACGCTGTACAACACAGTTGTTGTCGATACTTAAAATACCGGTTTGGCCACCGACTGAGTAACCAGGAACGACCTTCATTTGTGGAAGTTCACCGATCAATTTATATGCATCCATACCGAGTGCTTTCAAACGTTTTTCCATGTTAGATTGCTCTGACCAAAGCTCGTTCATTTCAGCGGTCACGCTAGGATCTGGGTCAATCAGCAATGGAATGTCGCTGTAGATGATGCCTGTTAGATCTTCGTATGTCGCGCCGCCACTGTTGCTACGCGAACTAGAGAAGATTTGTGGTGCTTTCGCATCAGGGTTAATCGCTACTTCGATAAACGGCTTGATCAAAGTCAGCTCAGTGCTTCTAGCTACGATATAAACCGCATCAACATCACGACGGCTACGTGGCTGTGTTTCAAGCTTAATTCGCATTAATGATTGCATCTGGGCGATACGCTGCTTGCTCTCTTGCAGGCCAAATACTTCATTGATGTCTTTTTGAAGTTGGCGCTTGTCACCAAAGTAACTTGCTGCGACTTTGTTAGAGCTGTACTTTCGCCATTCTTTGTTGAAAGCCTCAGTTACACGCTCTCCAAAGCTGCCTTTTGGTGCAAGAATAAGAGGGAAGTTGTAGCCTTCGCTGAACAAGTGTTTTGCAGCTTGTGCGGCTTCTTGTTCCGGTGATAATGCCAAGTAGCAAATATTGCTATCTGGTTGCACATCCTCGGGAATATTTAGCGCAAGGGCTGGAATGGTAGGGCCATTTGCTGAGCCATCCATGGTTGTGTGTAACAACTCCACGTTCTCTTTTTCTAGAGGGCCAACAACAAAATCGATGTTTTCATTGATCAAGCGTTGTTTAATTTGGTCAGCGTTATACGCATTGGTGTCAATCACCGTAAGTGTTGCACTAGGATCTCGATTACGATCATTCATCATCGCAAACACAAAACCATCACGAATTAATTGCGCTTGTGGCGAGAACTTACCCGTCAGCGGCAGCAATAAAGCAGTATTGTTTGGCTTCATGATGTCAAGAGAGAGAATGTTTTGAATCTCTTCTGGTGTATAGATAGCAGCAGGGTGCGAAGGGTTTTCGCTTAACCAGCGCTCTAGCGTATTTTTAAGTTGGGACAGGTTGCCCGATAGCGTTTTTGCATAAACAGCCAGCTGCAGCCAGCCGTCTAGAACATCCTCATTCGGTTCTGTTTCTAATGAGGTGAGTTCATATTCTGAGTAGCTGCCAAAGTTCATCCAAATACGGCTAGAGGTTTCCCTCTGCTCTGCTGACGAGGCGTATTGACCAAATGCAACCAGCTGGCGGTTTGCTTCAAACGCTTGGTTAAGGCCTTGATAAGCGTCGGCACGCATCAAGTAATAGTCTTTCCATTGCTCGTTTGGCAATTTCCACCAAGGTTTAAAGTTTAACAATTGCAGCAACTGCGAGTAATTACCTTGCTTTTGCTGTATGGTCGCACGCGCCAGTTGCCACTCCGCTTGCTGAACTTCGGTCAACTGTTGTCGAGCCAGACGTTTGATCAACAGTTCTGCTTGATCAAGCTGGTTCGCTTGAATAGCGGCTTTGGTTGCCATGATCAACCAGTCATTTTGTAAACTGCCTTCCGTGCTATCAGCTTGGATCATATAGTTCTGAACAGACTGAGTAGGCTCAAGTGTTACATCAACGCCATCAGGCTGTCTTGGACCTGAAGAACAGGCGGCGAGCGTAATTGCTAGTGCAACAGGAGTAAGTATGCGTGGTACACTGAGTCTCTTATGGTTAATCATTGCCGTGAGTTCTCTATAATTTTGTACAAAATTGTCTCTATATTAATCGTTGAAGTGATGGTAAACAAATGACAGATAAAAATAAGTTGCCGAATGAGGGGCCAACTCTCTATATCGTACCGACTCCAATCGGAAATTTAGCGGATATCACCCAACGTGCTATCGAAATTCTGTCGACGGTGGACATCATTGCTGCTGAGGATACTCGACATACGGGTAAATTACTGTCTCACTTCAATATTCAAACCAAAACTTTTGCTCTGCATGATCATAATGAGCAGCAAAAAGCACAGGTTTTGGTAGAAAAGCTGCTTTCCGGTCAGTCTATAGCGTTAGTTTCTGACGCTGGTACGCCACTTATCAGCGACCCAGGATACCATTTGGTGACAAAATGTCGTCAAGCGGGCGTTAGAGTTGTGCCGCTTCCTGGTGCTTGCGCGGTCATTACGGCGTTAAGTGCATCAGGCTTGCCATCCGATCGCTTTAGCTTCGAAGGCTTTTTGCCACCGAAAAGCAAAGGCCGTAAGGATAAATTCCTAGAGATTGCTTCGGTAGAGCGTACGTGTATTTTTTACGAGTCACCGCACCGTATTTTGGACTCTCTACAAGACATGTTAGACGTTCTTGGCCCAGATAGAGAAGTCGTGTTGGCGAGGGAACTAACGAAAACCTTTGAAACCATTCAAGGCATGCCATTAGGTGAGTTAATTGAGTGGGTGAAAAGTGACGATAACCAACAGCGTGGTGAAATGGTATTATTGATACATGGTTACCGCGAAACCGCGGACGATTCATTGCCAGATGATGCTTTGCGTACATTAGGGATTTTAACCAAAGAGTTGCCTTTGAAAAAAGCAGCGGCTTTGGTGGCAGAAATTCATAACTTGAAGAAGAATGCGTTGTATAAGTGGGGCTTAGAAAACTTAGACTAAGCACTGCTAACGAGACACATGGTAAAGCGGGTCGATGCGAAAATATCGGCCTTTTTTAGGCGCAATGTTTAATGGTTAGATTAAAAAAACACCACTCAATGCATTCATTTCATCATATCTGTGATCTCACTAGACTCTGAGTGGATAACTCTATACAATCCGCCCTCGGAGTTGACTGGGTAGTCGCTGCTTTACTGATGTCCTTCGGGAGACTGACGTTGAAGTCCTTTGGGAGACTGACGTTGACGTCCTTCGGGAGACTGGTAAAGGGGAGGAAAGTCCGGGCTCCATAGAGCAGGGTGCCAGGTAACGCCTGGGGGGCGTAAGCCTACGACAAGTGCAGCAGAGAGAAGACCGCCGATGGCCCTAGGGCACAGGTAAGGGTGAAAGGGTGCGGTAAGAGCGCACCGGACGACTAGCAATAGTTCGTTGCAGGGTAAACTCCACCCGGAGCAAGACCAAATAGGCCTCCACATTGCGTTGCTCGCGTAAGGAGGCGGGTAGGTTGCTTGAGCCAGTGAGCGATTGCTGGCCTAGACGAATGGCTACCGCCGCGCAAGCGGAACAGAACCCGGCTTATGTGTCGACTCCAACTATTCGAGACCCATCACTACTTTTTGTAGTGATGGGTTTTTTGCATTTTATTGACGCAAACCCTGTCATTACCAATAAACTTGGCGTTAAATCACGTCTGACTTTAGACTTGAGGTGGCGATGATGTGGGAAATCAGTACACTATGGTAGGTTGATCTTTTGCTATAAATATTCAGCATGAGAGAGCAACATATCTTAAAATCGCTTCAAGATCATTCAACGAGAAAGCTATGACCGAAACCTTCCAACATATTTCCGTGTTATTAAATGAATCCATTGATGGCCTAGCTATCAAACCAGACGGTATCTATATCGATGGAACATTTGGCCGTGGCGGTCACAGCCGGACTATTCTATCTAAACTCGGAGAAAACGGCCGACTGTACAGTATCGATCGTGACCCTCAAGCGATAGCTGAAGCAGGCAAAATCAATGATCCTCGCTTCACCATCATTCATGGTCCATTTTCTGGTATTGCTGAGTATGCTAAAGAGTATGACTTGGTTGGCAAAGTTGATGGCGTTCTACTGGATTTAGGTGTTTCTTCTCCGCAGTTAGACGACGCAGAGCGTGGCTTTAGCTTTATGAAAGACGGCCCGCTAGATATGCGTATGGACCCAACATCAGGTACTCCCGTATCTCAATGGCTAATGGAAGCTGACTTAGATGATATTACTTGGGTGATTCGTGAGTTTGGTGAAGACAAACACGCGCGCCGTATTGCCAAAGCGATTGTTGCCTACCGTGAAGACGAAGAAAATGAACCACTGGTACGTACTGGCCAGCTCGCGAAGCTGATCTCAGATGCTGCACCCAAAAGCTTTAAAGAGAAAAAACACCCTGCGACTCGTGCGTTCCAGGCATTTCGTATTTACATCAACAGTGAGTTAGAAGAAATTGATACGGCACTAAAAGGCGCGGCAAGTATTCTGGCTCCTGAAGGTCGTTTATCTGTCATCAGTTTCCACTCTCTGGAAGACCGTATGGTCAAACGTTTTATCCGTAAAGAGAGCAAAGGACCTGAAGTGCCACATGGCATTCCAATGACTGAAGAGCAAATTCGTGCTCTTGGTAGTGCGAATATGAAAGCGGTGAGCAAAGCGATTAAGCCAAGCAAACAAGAAATTGAAATGAACCCTCGTTCGCGCAGCTCTGTGCTAAGAATTGCAGAAAAGCTTTAATTATTATGACGAAACCCACTCCTAACCTTGCTAAGTTGATTGCAACGGATCTTATCACCGTTGGTCGCTGGCCATTACTGTTGTTGCTATTGATCGTGGCATCGGCAATGGGAGTGGTATTTGCTACCCACCATGCGCGTCAAGCGATCACCGAAAAAGATCACACTTTGGTTGAACGAGAGCGTTTAGATAGCGAATGGCGCAACCTGATGTTGGAAGAAACGGCCCTCGCGGAACACAGTCGTGTTCAAGACCTTGCCAAAAAAGAACTTGAAATGAAACGACCTGATGGCGATAAAGAAGTGGTTGTCACGCTCAAATGATTAGAAAGAAAACCAACACGAAACCAAGCAACAAGCGTAAACCTGTCGCGAAAGAAAAAAACGCTTCGGGGGATACGAAAACCGAGAAAAAAGCAGTAAAAGTGGAGGTTGAAGAATCCTTTCTGATTCGTTGGCGCTTCCATCTATTACTGTTTTTTGTCTTTTGTGCATTTGCACTTTTGGTGGCGCGCGTAGCCTATATTCAAATCATTGAACCGGATAACCTGATTAAACAAGGTGACCTACGCTCGGTTCGTGTGAAATCCATCCCTTCTGCACGCGGTATTATTTCGGACCGAAATGGTGAGCCGCTCGCTGTCAGCGTGCCTGTTGAGGCCGTTTGGGCGGATCCCGCGACGATATTTAAAGAAAATGCCTTAAGCCAGACCAAGAGTTGGTATGCATTAGCGGATGTTCTTGGTGTTGACCGACAAGGGTTGATAGACAAGATCAAGCACAATGAAAAGCGCCGCTTTATTTACTTGCAGCGCCAAGTGAGTCCAGCCATGGCGAACTATATTCGTGAGCTAAAGCTGCCTGGTGTGGGTCTTAAGTCAGAATCTCGTCGTTACTATCCTGCCGGTGAGGTTAGTGCTCACTTAGTTGGGGTGACGGGGATTGATGGGCATGGTCTAGAGGGTGTTGAGCGTAGCTACGATGAGTGGCTTACTGGCGCCGCAGGTAAGAAAACCATTCGTAAAGACCGTTATGGTCGCGTCGTAGAAAACATTGCGTGGCAAGACAAGCAAGAAGGTAAGTCACTCCAGTTGACAATCGACCAGCGCCTACAGGCGATTGCTTATCGTGCGATTAAACAAGCTGTTGCGGACCATCGCGCCACGTCAGGCTCCGTTGTTATGTTGGACGTGAAAACCGGCGCCGTATTGGCCATGGTGAATGCGCCTTCCTACAACCCTAACAATCGTAGCGACTGGCAAAGCTATAAAATGCGTAACCGAGTGATCACGGACTCGATGGAGCCAGGCTCTACCATTAAGCCTTTCGTTATTTTAGCCGCCTTAGAAAATGGGGTAGCCGATAAAGATACCATCGTAGATACCGGTAATGGTGTACTTCGTTTAGGTGGTAGCCGAGTAAGAGATGTATCCCGCGTGGGTAAAGCGAGCTTGACCACGATCCTCAAAAAATCGAGTAACATCGGTGTGACGAAGCTGGCAATGCAAATGCCAGTAGAGGCGCTGCTCGGTCTGTACAGCTCTGTGGGCTTTGGTGAGCTTTCTGGTCTGAACCTCGTTGGGGAAGTGACTGGTATCTTCCCGACACGAACACGATGGTCTCCTATTGAACGTGCCACGATTGCGTTTGGTTATGGTCTATCGATAACGCCAATCCAGTTAGCGCATGCCTATGCGACGCTTGGAAATCTCGGCAAATACGAGCCAATCCATATTATCGAAAGCAATGATCATGACATGTCGCGCCAAGTAGTGAGTGCAAAGTACGCACGCCAGGTCTTGGACATGCTGGAAACCGTAACCCAAAAAGGAGGCTCGGCTCGTCGAGCGGCAGTTCCTGGTTATCGAGTGGGAGCCAAAACAGGCACCTCACGTAAAGCGTCTGCAGGTGGATACAGCGATGAGTACATCACTTATACGGCAGGGCTTGCTCCGGTTAGCGATCCGCGAATTGCATTGGTTGTGATCGTAAACGAGCCTCAAGGTGATGATTACTATGGTGGTTCGGTAGCGTCTCCTGTCTTCTCTGAAATCATGAAAGGCGCGCTACAAATACTCAATGTTGCACCAGACGAAAACAAATTCCAGCAGTAAGCTGAGTGGCTTACTGAGCAAACAAAATTAAGAAAACCTGAGCCAAAGCTCGGAGAACAAATATGACTAAAGCCATCAGTATGGACGTGCTGCTTTCCCCTTGGGTGGATTGCCCCAGCTTATCGTCCGTTCTTGTTTCTGAATTGGAGCTCGACAGCCGAAGAGTTCAGCCTGGAACCACGTTTGTTGCGGTGATTGGCCATGTTGTGGATGGGCGTAATTTCATTGCTTCTGCCATTGAGCAAGGCGCCAATGCGGTTCTAGCGCAAGCCTGTGAGGTAAAAGCACACGGCACGGTGGAAATCATCGATGACGTTCCCGTTATTTACCTCGATACGTTGGATCAACGTTTATCTGCAATCGCTGGAAAGCTCTATGCTTACCCAGATATGGATTTGATTGGTGTCACCGGCACCAACGGCAAAACCACCATTACTCAGCTAATTGCACAATGGCTAGAGCTACTTGGCCACAAAGCGGCAGTGATGGGCACGACGGGAAATGGTTTTCTCGACAATTTACAGCAAGCCGCGAATACAACAGGGAATGCTGTAGAAATTCAGAAAACGCTCTCCTCTCTCGCAAATCAACACGCCACATACACCGCGCTAGAAGTCTCTTCTCATGGCTTAACGCAAGGCCGTGTCAAGGCGTTGTCGTTTGCGGCGGGTGTGTTTACTAATCTAAGTCGTGATCACCTAGATTATCATGGCACGATGGAAGAGTACGCCAATGCAAAGCTGGAGTTGTTTACGCAACATCAATGTGAACGTGCCATTATCAATGTCGATGATGAGGTCGGTCATGCATGGGCGACGCAGTTAAGCAATGCGATTGCGGTGTCACTCAAACCGAACACTGAGTTTGAAAGCGCAATTTGGGCGACAGATGTCCGTTACGCGGAGTCGGGGATTACTATCCAATTCGATGGTAAATTTGGCTCAGGTCAATTGCACGTGCCACTGATTGGTGAGTTTAACGCAACCAACTTAATGCTCGCTTTTGCGACTTTATTAAGCTTAGGTAAGGATAAACAAGCGTTACTCGAAACCGCAGGTCAGTTACAACCTGTACTCGGCCGAATGGAGTTATTCCAGACAGAGGACCGTGCCAAAGTCGTGGTCGATTATGCCCATACTCCTGATGCACTAGAAAAAGCACTGCAAGCTTTACGAGTTCACTGTGAGGGGCACCTGTGGGCTATTTTTGGTTGCGGAGGCGATCGCGATGCAGGTAAGCGCCCAATGATGGCGGAAATTGCAGAGCGTCTAGGCGACAGAGTGGTGTTGACTGACGATAACCCACGCAGTGAAGATCCGGTTCAGATTGTAAAAGACATGTTATCCGGGCTGTCAAAACCTGCCGAAGCGATTGTGCAGCATGATCGTTTCAAAGCACTGTCTTATGCGGTTGAGAATGCTTCGCCAAAAGACATCATCTTGTTAGCGGGTAAGGGCCACGAAGATTATCAAATTCGGAATGGCGAAACGATTCATTACTCCGACCGTGAGTCTGCTATGCAGCTTTTAGGATTGTCCTTATGATCAAAGTAACGTTATCTCAAATTGCCAACATCACTCGCGGTGAGCTATTCGGCGATGATCTACTTATCGACGCGGTTTCTACTGACACACGAGCGATTGACAACGGTGCTTTATTTTTTGCGCTGGTGGGTGAGCGCTTTGATGCGCATAACTTTTGCCAACAAGCGGTGGATGCAGGCGCAGGTGCTTTACTCGTACAAAAACATCTAGATGTGAATGTGCCACAAGTCGTGGTGTCGGACACCAAAATGGCACTGGGTGAGTTAGCCTCTTGGGTGCATCAAACTTGCCAAACACCTACCGTAGCCATCACAGGAAGTTGCGGTAAAACGACCGTCAAAGAAATGGTCGCGAGCATTCTGCAATTGAAAGGCAAAGTGCTGTTTACTGCAGGTAACTTCAATAATGATATTGGTGTTCCGTTGACGTTATTGCGCTCACAGCAGGATGACGACTATGCCGTGATTGAGCTTGGTGCTAATCATATCGGTGAAATTGCTTACACAACGCAGTTAGTAAAACCAGATATCGCGTTAGTGAATAATGTAGCCGCCGCGCACCTTGAAGGCTTTGGTTCTATTGATGGCGTGAAACAAGCCAAAGGTGAAATTTACCAAGGTCTTGCTGCAGGTAGTATTGCGATTGTCAATTTAGACAGCAATGGCGAAACAAAGTGGGAAAGCGTGCTGGCGGATAAGGAAGTTATCACCTTCTCACAAAGTAATTCTGCGGCTGATTACTATGCATCAAATATCGTGATGAATGCCGCGGGAGAGGCCAGCTTTAACCTACATATCGCAGCAAGCTCACAAGAAATTGAACTGTCTCTGGGTATTATAGGTCAACACAACGTAGCGAATGCAATCGCAGCTTCTATTATTGCGTTACAAATGGGCGCCACATTAGAAGAGGTTCGCGCTGGCCTTAAACATTTAAACAAAGTGAAAGGTCGCGTCGAGGTTGAAGCGCTGAGCGAAAAAATCAAATTGATTGATGACAGCTACAACGCAAGCGTGCCAGCCATGAAAGCGGCGGTTGACTTATTGGCTGCTTTCCCAGGTCAGCGCTGGCTGATTTTAGGTAATATGGCGGAATTGGGCGAGGAAAGTCTTGCACTTCATCGTCAAGTCGGGGAACATGCTGCCCCACAAAAATTTGAACATGTTCTCACATATGGTGCAGACGCCAAGGTGATCAGTGAGCTTTGCCAAGGCATTCATTTTGAGACGCACCAAGAGATGATTGAATACATCAAGCAGCATCTAGACCAAGCCGTTCCTGAAAACCATACGATTTTGGTGAAAGGAGCGAACGGTGCACGTATGTTTGAAGTCGCTGCTGCTTTGAAGGAGTATTATTAATGATTATTTGGCTTGCCGAGCTGCTACAGCCATACCTGTCTTTTTTCCGATTGTTTGAATACTTGTCTTTTCGAGCAATTCTAAGCGTATTAACCGCTCTGGGTCTGTCATTATGGATGGGACCAATCATGATCAAGCGTTTGCAAATGCTGCAAATTGGTCAGGTAGTACGTAACGAAGGTCCTGAATCTCACTTTAGTAAGCGTGGTACTCCAACGATGGGCGGTATCATGATCTTAGCGGCCATCTCAATCACAATCTTGCTTTGGACTGACTTATCCAACCCATATGTATGGGCGGTATTGACGGTCTTGCTTGGCTACGGTGCAGTCGGATTTGTTGATGATTATCGTAAAGTGGTGCGCAAAAATACCGATGGTTTGATCGCGCGTTGGAAGTACTTCTGGCAGTCGTTGATCGCGTTTGTCGTGGCTTTTGCATTGTACGCTTACGGTAAAGACACTGCAGCCACTCAGCTCGTGGTGCCATTCTTTAAAGACATCATGCCGCAACTTGGTTTGATGTACATTATCCTGACTTACTTTGTGATTGTCGGTACGAGTAACGCGGTTAACCTGACCGATGGTCTAGACGGTTTGGCAATCATGCCAACGGTTCTTGTTGCTGCAGGCTTCGCGGTTATTGCATGGACGACGGGTAACGTTAACTTCTCTGAATACCTTCATATTCCATACTTACCACATGCTTCTGAGTTGGTTGTCGTATGTACAGCAATCGTCGGTGCAGGCCTTGGTTTCTTGTGGTTTAACACGTATCCAGCACAAGTGTTCATGGGTGATGTCGGCTCACTAGCGCTTGGCGGCGCATTAGGCACTATTGCTGTTCTCGTTCGTCAAGAGTTGGTGTTGGTGATCATGGGCGGTGTGTTTGTGATGGAAACGCTGTCGGTAATTCTACAGGTGGGTTCATACAAACTGCGTGGTCAGCGGATCTTCCGTATGGCACCGATTCACCACCACTACGAATTGAAAGGTTGGCCAGAACCGCGCGTAATCGTGCGCTTCTGGATTATTTCTATGGTTCTTGTTCTGATTGGTCTTGCGACATTGAAAGTGCGTTAATCGCACTTTCCAAGAACAAGATTTACAGTGTGATCAAATATGGAACGTTGGCAAAACATACATAGTGTTGTCGTCGTAGGGCTCGGTATTACCGGGCTCTCTGTCGTTAAACACCTAAGAAAAAATCAGCCACAGCTTGTGGTCAAAGTCATTGATACTCGCGTAAACCCTCCGGGAGCAGAGCGCTTGCCGGAAGGTGTTCAACTGCATAGTGGTGGTTGGAATACAGACTGGCTTTCTGACGCTGATCTTATCGTGACCAACCCTGGTATTGCGCTAGCGACACCAGAGATCCAAGCCTTATTAGCAAAAGGCACGACAGTAGTTGGTGATATTGAGTTATTCGCCTGGGCGGTGCAGAAACCAGTGATTGCGATTACGGGCTCAAACGGTAAGAGCACTGTCACCGATCTCACAGGCGTGATGGCCAAGGCCGCGGGTTTGGATGTTGGCGTTGGTGGCAATATCGGCATTCCTGCCTTGGATTTACTAGAACATGACGCAGACCTATATGTGCTTGAACTCTCAAGCTTCCAGTTGGAAACAACGTCAAGCTTAAAGCTCAAAGCCGCTGCGTTTCTGAATCTTTCTGAAGATCATATGGACCGTTATCAAGGCATGTCTGACTATCGACAAGCCAAGTTGCGTATTTTTGATCATGCTGATCTCGCGGTAGTGAACCGTGATGATAAAGAAACCTTCCCAGATGCAGAGGTGCCATTGGTGACATTTGGCAGCGACAATCAGGACTTTGGTCTCGAGGTGGATGGCAACCGTACTTGGCTGCTCGATCACGGTCAACGAGTCGTCGCAAGTGATGAGCTTAAGTTGGTTGGTAAACACAACTTATCCAATGCATTGGTCGTTTTAGCGCTCTTAAAGGCTGCGGGCGTTGATTATCACAACGCATTGAATGCACTTAAAAATTACACGGGACTGACACACCGATGCCAGGTGGTTGCGGATAATCAAGGCGTAAAATGGGTGAATGACTCTAAAGCAACTAATATAGCCAGCACTATGGCTGCGCTATCTGGTTTGGAGTCGACAGGTAAGCTCTACTTGCTCGTTGGTGGTGTTGGCAAAGGTGCTGACTTCTCGCCATTAAAACCGATCTTCGCGACGCTTAACTTGCAACTGTGCTGCTTTGGCGCTGATGGCGATGACTTTATGCCACTGCATGAATCTGCAATACGTTTCGACACCATGGAAGATGTGATTCAACAAGTATCTTCGCAGTTAAAACCAGGCGATATGGTGATGCTGTCTCCTGCATGTGCTAGCTTTGATCAATTCGACAACTTTATGGCAAGAGGTGATGCTTTCGCTGCTCTTGCTCAGAAATATGCATAATTAAAGGTTACACACTTCGTGGGTTTAGGTAACGTTAAACGCAGTATTGGCAATTGGCTCAAGCATCCAGCCCCAGAGGCGATGTTTGATCGTCAGCTAGTGTGGATTGCACTGGGTTTGATGTTGACGGGGTTGGTGATGGTAACCTCTGCATCATTTCCAATCAGCTCTCGATTAACCGAACAGCCGTTCCACTTTATGTTTCGTCATGCGACGTTTCTCGTGCTGGCGTTAGGGACCTCCGCTGTTATTTTGCAAGTGCCTTTGCAAGAGTGGTTTAAGAAAAGCCACTACTTACTTTGGGCTTCTTTCGCACTGTTGATCATCGTGCTCTTGGCGGGTAAGTCGGTTAATGGTGCGTCTCGTTGGATTCCCCTTGGGCTGTTTAACCTTCAGCCAGCAGAGGTCGCGAAGCTATCGCTGTTTATCTTCATGTCTGGTTACTTAGTTCGAAAGCAAGACGAAGTACGACAAACCTTCTTTGGTGGCTTTATGAAGCCAATCATGGTGTTTGCTTTCTTCGCAGTATTGCTACTTGGTCAGCCAGACTTGGGGACGGTCGTCGTAATGTTGGTCACGCTGTTTGGCATGCTGTTTATCGCAGGCGCAAAACTGACTCAGTTTCTCGCGTTGATGGTGGCAGGTATCGGCGCTGTGGTAGGTTTGATTTTAGTCGAGCCATACCGTATGCGACGAGTAACCTCCTTCCTTGACCCGTGGGAAGACCCATTTGGTAGTGGCTATCAGTTGACTCAATCTTTGATGGCGTTTGGTCGTGGTGAATGGTTCGGTCAAGGTCTCGGTAACTCAATTCAAAAACTGGAATATCTACCAGAAGCGCATACCGACTTTGTGTTTGCCGTACTTGCTGAAGAGCTTGGTTTCGTGGGCGTTGTGTTGGTCTTAATGTTGATTTTTAGCTTAGTGCTAAAAGCGGTTTACATAGGCAAGCGTGCGTTTGAAGAAGGCGAAATGTTCGGCGGTTATCTGGCTTTCGGTATAGGTATTTGGTTTGCGTTCCAGACCTTGGTGAACGTTGGTGCTGCAGCTGGTATCGTACCAACCAAAGGTTTAACACTTCCGCTAATCAGTTATGGTGGTTCCAGTCTGATTATTATGTCCGTCGCAGTGTCCATATTGCTGCGTATCGATTACGAATGCCGCTTGAAACGCGAGCAACAACAATCAGAACAACAAACTAATGAAACAAAATAAACGTTTGATGGTGATGGCTGGTGGTACTGGCGGTCACGTATTCCCAGGGTTAGCTGTAGCAAAACAGCTGCAAGAGCAAGGCTGGGAGATCCGTTGGTTAGGCACGGCGGATCGAATGGAAGCGGATTTGGTGCCAAAACATGGCATTGAAATCGATTTTATCAAAGTGAAAGGGTTACGAGGTCAAGGCGTAAAGCGTCTGCTTGCAGCTCCATTTCAAATTATTAATGCCATCATGCAAGCTCGGGCGCACATGAAGCATTGGAAGCCCGATGCCGTGTTAGGTATGGGTGGTTATGTGAGTGGTCCCGGTGGTATTGCGGCTTGGTTGAGCGGTATTCCTGTTGTTCTGCACGAACAAAACGCGGTTGCGGGTTTGACAAACCAATGGCTATCAAAAATTGCTAAGAAAGTCTTTCAGGCCTTTCCTGGCGCGTTCCCTGCTGCTGAGGTAGTTGGTAACCCTGTGCGTGAAGACCTAACAAGATTAGAAGCACCTGCAGAGCGAATGCAAGATCGCCAAGGCCCAATTCGTATTTTGGTGATGGGCGGTAGCCAAGGTGCACGCATTCTTAACCAAACTCTGCCAGAAGTGATGGCAAAGCTGGGCGGTGATTACTGTATTCGTCATCAAGCGGGCAAAGGTTCCGCCGAAGAAGTGAACGCCGCATACCAAGCTAATGGTGTGGTAAATGCAGAAGTCACAGAGTTCATTGACGACGTAGCAGAGGCTTATGCATGGGCTGATCTTTTAGTTTGTCGTTCAGGGGCGTTAACCGTTTCTGAAGTATCAGCGGCAGGCGTAGGGGCTATCTTTGTTCCTTTTATGCATAAAGATCGCCAACAAGCACTGAATGCCGATCATCTAGTAGAATGCGGCGCAGCGAAAATGATTGAACAACCAGATTTAACCGTTGAGTCTTTGACTCAGCAGATCCAACAATTGGATCGCCAAGCTTTACTTACGATGGCTGAGCAAGCGCGTGGCGCTGCTAAATTGAATGCCGACCGAGTTGTCGCACAAGCCATTGTCGCTTTGACCGAAAAGCGTTAACGAATTATTGAGAATAGAATTGATGACAATCCAACATACACAAGACTTAGCTCAGATTCGCGCCATGGTGCCAGAGATGCGCCGCGTGAAATCCATCCACTTCATCGGTATTGGTGGTGCGGGCATGAGCGGCATTGCAGAAGTGCTGTTGAACGAAGGCTACCAAATCACAGGTTCTGACCTATCAGAGAACCCAGTGACAGAGCGTTTAGTATCAAAAGGTGCGACGGTATTTATCGGGCACCAAGCTAGCAATGTTGAAAAAGCCAGTGTGGTTGTGGTTTCAACCGCTATCAACGAAGAAAACCCAGAAGTGATGGCTGCGCGGGAGTTACGTATCCCTATTGTACGTCGTGCTGAGATGCTCGCTGAGTTGATGCGCTTCCGTCATGGTATTGCCGTTGCGGGCACGCACGGTAAAACGACGACGACGGCACTCGTGACACAAATCTATTCTGAAGCAGGCCTTGATCCAACGTTTGTAAACGGCGGCTTGGTGAAAAGCGCTGGTACAAATGCTCGTTTAGGCTCGAGTCGTATTCTAATTGCCGAGGCGGATGAGAGCGACGCGTCATTCCTGCACCTGCAACCAATGGTAAGTATTGTCACCAATATCGAAGCCGATCATATGGATACTTATGGGGGTGACTTTGAAACGTTAAAGCAAACCTTCATTGATTTTCTACACAATCTACCGTTCTACGGCCAAGCTATTGTTTGTATTGATGATCCTGTGGTTCGAGAGTTAATCCCACGTATTAGTCGTCAAGTGATTACTTACGGCTTCTCCGCAGATGCTGACGTACGCATTGAAAACTATCGTCAAGAAGGTCAGCAAGGCAAATTTACGGTAGTACGTAAAGGGCGTGCCAACCTAGATATCACTCTGAACATTCCAGGTCGTCACAATGCACTTAATGCGTCGGCTGCGATTGCAGTGGCTACTGAAGATGACATTGAAGACGATGCAATCCTAAAAGCAATGGCCGGTACGCAAGGCACGGGACGACGTTTTGATCACCTTGGCGAGTTTGATACTGGTAATGGTCATGCCATGTTAGTGGATGATTACGGACACCACCCAACAGAAGTTGATGTGACCATTAATGCTGCGCGAAGCGGTTGGCAAGATAAACGTCTCGTTATGATTTTCCAACCACACCGTTATAGCCGTACTCGTGATCTGTACGATGACTTTGCGAATGTGCTAGAGCAAGTTGATGTATTAATCATGTTGGATGTTTATGCCGCAGGTGAAAAGCCAATTGCAGGAGCTGATGGACGTTCATTGTGTCGCACAATTCGCAGCCGAGGTAAGGTAGATCCGATTTTTGTTCCAGAAATCGAGCAATTACCTTCAGTTTTAGCTAACGTTATACAAGACGGCGACCTAATCTTAACGCAAGGTGCGGGTGATGTTGGTAAAGTGGCGAAACAACTGGCAGGTCTTGAATTAAATATAAACAAGATGCTTGGTTAACACAGATTGTTGGCGCGAAGGAAAGATAAAGACTCAGATCTCGATTTTGCGTCAATATCATTGTGATTTATTGCTATCAGTGTTTGATAGTTTACAAGAGCTCAGTATAATCCCAAGGTTAAAGTCAAGACTTTTACCTCTGCGTAATTATGTGGGTAAAAAGTACACGACAAAAGTCAGGAAACGAAGACGTTGTTGAATATTGCACTGAATGACGAGCGACCAAACACGGATAATAACCGTGGTCGCCAAGAGAAAATCTTGGGTGCGTTATTTTTCGTTGTGGTTGTGACCTTAATTAGTTCTGTTTTGTACTCGGCGATCAGTTGGATGTGGGATGACCAAAGGTTACCTCTCTCCAAAATAGTACTTCAGGGAAAACTGGAGTATGTCCAAGCTGACGATGTGCAGGCTGCATTTAGTCGAATAGATCACATCGGTACATTTATGTCTCAGGATATTGATGTATTACAGCAAAGTGTCGAAGCTCTGCCATGGGTGGCGCATGCCGCAATCCGAAAGCAGTGGCCGGATACAGTAAAAGTTTTTTTGACAGAGCATCAACCTGAAGCCATTTGGAATGGCAACGAACTGTTAGATAAAAACGGGTTTGTTTTTGATGGCGATGTGGCTCTGTTACAAGAAGAAAAAGTGAAACTGTACGGACCCAAAGACAGCGGACCAGAAGTCTTACAGGCTTACCGTGATTTGAGTCCTAAGTTTCAGCAATTGGGTTTAGCGATATCGTCTCTGGTATTAAACGAGCGACGAGCTTGGCAAATCATCCTTGATAACGGTATTCGATTAGAGCTCGGTAAAGAGTCTCTTCTTGAGCGTATAGAGCGATTTTTTAAGCTCTATAACAAGCTTGGCAGTGACACGCAAAGAATCAGTTATATCGATCTTAGGTACGATACAGGAGCCGCAGTTGGTTGGTTTCCTGAACAAGAGTTAGAAGAGAGTACAGATGACTAAGGCCGCTGATGACAACATTATTGTTGGTCTTGATATAGGCACTGCAACCGTATCGGCTCTAGTAGGTGAGGTTCTACCAGACGGTCAAATTAATATTATTGGCGCAGGTAGTAGCCCTTCACGTGGCATGGATAAAGGTGGCGTGAATGACTTGGAGTCGGTTGTAAAATCAGTACAACGTGCAATTGATCAAGCTGAATTGATGGCCGAGTGCCAGATCAGCCGAGTCTTCATTTCGTTGTCTGGTAAGCATATCGCAAGCCGAATTGAAAAAGGTATGGGCACGATTTCAGATGAAGAAGTGTCTCAAGAAGACATGGATCGCGCTATCCATACAGCAAAATCGATTAAAATCGGTGATGAACAGCGAATCCTTCATGTGATTCCGCAAGAGTTCACCATTGATTACCAAGAGGGAATCAAAAATCCGCTTGGCTTATCTGGGGTAAGAATGGAAGTAAGTGTCCACCTTATCTCATGCCATAGTGACATGGCACGCAATATTATTAAGGCGGTAGAACGATGCGGCCTTAAAGTAGAGCAACTCGTATTTTCTGGGCTTGCTGCAAGTAATGCAGTAATCACCGAGGATGAAAGAGAGCTTGGAGTTTGTGTGGTGGATATTGGCGCCGGCACGATGGATGTGGCCATCTGGACTGGCGGTGCGTTACGTCACACAGAAGTATTTTCGTACGCAGGAAATGCTGTAACCAGCGATATTGCTTTTGCTTTTGGTACGCCAGTGAGCGATGCTGAAGAAATAAAAGTCAAATATGGCTGTGCTTTGAGTGAACTGGTCAGTAAGGATGACACGGTTAATGTACCAAGCGTAGGTGGGCGACCATCACGTAGTCTGCAACGTCAAACGTTGTCAGAAGTGATTGAGCCACGCTACTCTGAGCTTATGGGACTGGTTAACCAAACTATTGACTCTGTACAAGCGAAATTGCGCGAAGAGGGTATAAAGCACCATCTAGCTGCGGGAGTTGTACTCACCGGCGGTGCTGCGCAAATGGACGGAGTGATAGAATGTGCGGAACGCGTATTCCGCAATCAAGTAAGGGTCGGCAAACCGCTCGAAGTCAGCGGATTAACTGACTATGTAAAAGAGCCGTACCATTCTACGGCAGTTGGATTACTTCATTACGCAAGAGACATGCAGTCTAGCGACGATAGCGATTATAATGAACCTAAACGCTCATCTGTTACTGGCTTTTTCGATAAATTGCGTAACTGGATACAAAAAGAGTTTTAACCTGAGTTGCAGGATAAACGGAGACAACACATGTTTGAACCGATGATGGAAATGTCTGACGATGCAGTAATCAAGGTCGTTGGGGTTGGTGGCGGCGGTGGTAACGCCGTTGAACACATGGTGCGTGAATCCATCGAAGGTGTGGAATTCATCAGCGTCAACACTGATGCGCAAGCACTTCGTAAGACAAGCGTTGGCAATGTTATTCAGATCGGTGGCGATATCACCAAAGGTCTGGGTGCAGGTGCTAATCCACAGGTTGGCCGTGACGCAGCTCTCGAAGACAGAGATAGAATTAAAGATTCCCTAACTGGCGCCGATATGGTGTTTATCGCAGCTGGTATGGGTGGCGGTACAGGTACTGGCGCAGCACCTGTTATTGCTGAAGTAGCTAAAGAGCTTGGCATTCTAACTGTCGCGGTAGTGACAAAACCGTTCAGCTTTGAAGGCAAAAAGCGTTTGGCGTTCGCTGAGCAAGGTATCGATGAGCTGTCTAAGCACGTTGACTCTTTGATTACGATTCCAAACGAAAAGCTGCTTAAAGTACTTGGCCGTGGTGTCACGCTACTAGAAGCTTTTGCAAGTGCGAACGACGTTCTTAAGAACGCAGTTCAAGGCATTGCAGAGCTAATTACTCGCCCTGGCATGATCAACGTCGACTTTGCGGACGTAAGGACAGTAATGTCTGAAATGGGTCACGCGATGATGGGCAGCGGTATTGCTAAAGGCGAAGATCGTGCTGAAGAAGCGGCTGAAATGGCAATTTCTAGCCCACTTCTGGAAGACATCGATCTAGCGGGCGCTCGTGGTGTTCTTGTCAATATTACTGCAGGTCTGGATATGCGTCTTGACGAGTTTGAGACGGTTGGTAATACAGTGAAAGCATTTGCTTCTGACAATGCAACTGTTGTTATCGGTACTTCTCTAGACCCAGATATGACGGACGAAATCCGCGTAACAGTTGTAGCGACAGGTATTGGCAATGAGAAAAGACCAGATATCACACTAGTTGCGGGTGGTAAAGCGAAAGTGGCTCCGACGCCGCAGGCTCAACCACAACAGCAAGCGGCGGCAACGCAAGCTGAAGAGAAACCGGCACAAACCTTGCAAAATAATCAAGTGCAAGAGAAGCCACAGGTAACTCCTCAGCCTACAAATACAGTTTCTTCTTCTCCAGCATCGTCGAGCCAAAGCTCTGCGGCTCCGAAGCAAGAGAAGGAAAGTGGTTATTTAGATATCCCGGCATTTTTGCGTCGTCAGGCTGATTAATCTTTAATCCATAAATTTGACATGGCTCAAAATTATGGTAGCATTCACGGTCGACGTTACAGACGGCCGTGTTTTGTAGCAAATTTTTGAGAGGCAAGCAGATGATCAGACAACGTACTCTGAAAGAAATAGTGAAAACAACTGGTGTGGGCCTCCACTCTGGTCGTAAAGTCACGCTTACTCTGCGCCCGGCTGCTGCAAATACAGGTATCATTTACCGTCGTACAGATGTAAACCCACCTGTAGATTTTCCAGCTGATCCAGCTTCTGTTCGTGACACCATGCTATGTACTGCTTTGGTAAACGACGAAGGTGTGCGTATTTCAACTGTAGAGCACTTGAATGCGGCACTTGCTGGTATGGGCATCGACAACATTATTGTCGAAGTAGACGCACCTGAAATTCCAATTATGGATGGTAGTGCTAGCCCATTTGTATACTTGCTACAACAAGCAGGTATCGAAACGCAAAATGCGCCAAAACGTTTCATCCGTATTAAAAAGCCAGTTCGTTTTGAAGATGGCGATAAATGGGCAGAGTTTGTACCATTTAACGGCTTCCGCATGGACTTCGAAATTGAATTTAATCACCCTGCAATTGAGTCAGACGAGCAGCGCTTGCTGTTTGATTTCTCCTCAAAAGGCTTCGTTCGTAAAATTTCTCGTGCACGTACGTTTGGCTTTATGCGTGATATCGAATATCTACAGTCTCAAAACCTAGTTTTGGGTGGTAGTTTCGACAATGCTATCGTATTGGATGATTACCGTATTCTTAACGAAGAAGGTCTACGCTTTGAAAATGAGTTTGTGACTCACAAAGTGTTGGATGCGATTGGTGATCTTTACATGTGTGGTCACCCAATCATCGGTGAATTTCGCGCCTTTAAATCGGGTCACGGTTTGAACAACCAACTTCTGCGAGCTGTTCTTGCTGATCAGGAAGCGTGGGAGTGGACTACATTCGAAGAAGAAGTGGGCTCACCAGTAGCATTCGCTGAACCAAATATGGTGCTTGCGTAAATACTCGGCATTAAAATTAATAAAAAACCAGGCTTATGCCTGGTTTTTTGCTATTTGGCTTTAATCTTGGGCTTATTAATAGCATTCGAGCTTTTCAGCATATTGAAATAACGGTTACTTACGGTCTTTCTTTTCTGCCATATCGGCTAATCGCTTTAAACGCTCTTGAATTTTAGGCGGTGCCATGTCGGCAATCGTCATCAATGACTTTGCTGCAGATTCTGTTAATGGTGGACGTTTAGGTCTGTCGTCTTGTTCGAAACGATTTCGGTATAATGATGGATTGATCCTCACTTCAACGCTCATCAGTTTGGCAAAGCCTTGAGTACGAAGTTTATTTAGGATCATGAGGCGATCGTAATCGATCTTCATTTTGATCGCGGCACTAGAAACATCGATCAATAGGTGGCCGTTACGAACATTCGCCACCCGGCAATGATCGGCCGTCCCTTTGGGTAAGATCTCTTGCAAAGCTTGGTTAAGCTGTAAGATTTCTCCAGCATGTTCTTGAATCTGCTTGAACTGTGATTCAGCAATAACATCTTCAGTCGAGGTTGGACGGTGATCACGCATAGGTAAAATCTAATTTTGTTGAGATATCAGCTATTCTAGAGCAGCTTTCTATCAAGGTATAGTTTACATTAACGTCTTTCGCTTCAGTTTTACAATGTAGCAAGGTAAAAAGCAAAGTCTGCTCTGAATAAATTACACATATTGTGGTATGCAATATCGTCTAATCAGTCACCACTTTAAGTAAAAACTTCAGAGTGCTTCAAACAAATACGTCTATTTATGGTTGTATCGATGAAAAATCCTTACACTAAGCCACATTGTTTCGAAACTTAGCCTTGAAATATGGATGTTTGAACTCAATATCTTTGATAAATGATTTATCTCAGTATTCTTAGTTCCAAACTGGCAGAGACTGAAGGCATTATGAGTAGATCGGGAACGGTCTGATTAAAGAGAGATTCACGAAAAATGATAACTAAGCTACTGACAAAAGTGATTGGCAGTCGCAACGACCGAACACTGCGCCGCCTTAGAAAAATTGTAAAAGAAATTAATAACTACGAGCCAACATTCGAAGCTCTAAGTGATGAAGAGTTAAAAGCAAAGACGGTTGAGTTCCGTGAGCGCCTAGAGAAAGGTGAAACTCTTGATAAACTACTTCCTGAAGCTTTTGCTACGGTTCGTGAAGCATCTAAGCGTGTCTACGGCATGCGTCACTTCGACGTTCAGCTTATCGGTGGTATGGTTCTAAATGCGGGTCAAATTGCGGAGATGCGTACAGGTGAAGGTAAAACGCTGACTGCAACGCTTCCAGCTTACTTAAATGCTCTTGCTGGTAAAGGCGTTCACATCGTAACAGTGAACGATTATCTAGCTAAACGTGATGCTGAGACGAACCGCCCTCTATTTGAATTTTTAGGTATGACCGTTGGCGTAAACGTGCCAAACATGCCTCCTCAAGAGAAAAAAGAAGCGTACCAAGCTGACATTCTATACGGAACCAACAATGAATTTGGTTTTGACTACCTTCGTGACAATATGGCTTTCCGTAGCGAAGACCGTGTACAGCGTGATCGCTTCTTTGCTGTTGTCGATGAGGTGGACTCAATCCTAATTGATGAAGCTCGTACTCCTTTGATCATTTCTGGTCCTGCTGAAGATAGCTCTGAGCTATACACTCGAATCAACCTTTTGATCCCGCATCTGAAAAAGCAAGATAAAGAAGACTCTGAAGAATACCGTGGTGATGGTCACTACACTGTTGATGAAAAATCAAAGCAAGTATACCTAACAGAAACGGGTCAAGAATACGTTGAAGAACTGTTGGTGAAAAACGGTCTGATGGAGGAAGGTGATACACTTTACTCTCCGGCTAACATCAGCATGTTGCATCACGTGAATGCTGCTTTGCGTGCTCATGTGTTATTCGAGCGTAACGTTGATTACATTGTTACTGATGAAGGTGAAGTGGTCATCGTTGATGAACACACTGGTCGTACAATGCCAGGTCGTCGTTGGTCTGAAGGTCTTCACCAAGCAGTAGAAGCGAAAGAAGGCGTTAAGATCCAAAACGAAAACCAAACTTTGGCTTCTATTACCTTCCAGAACTACTTCCGTTTATACGAAAAACTGTCAGGTATGACAGGTACAGCGGATACTGAAGCGTTCGAATTCCAGTCTATCTATGGTTTGGAAACGGTGGTTATCCCAACCAACAAGCCGATGATTCGTAACGATATGCCAGATGTGGTTTACCGTACTGAAGCAGAGAAGTTTGCGGCAATCATTGAAGATATTAAAGAGCGTGTTGCCAAAGGGCAGCCAACGCTTGTTGGTACTGTGTCGATTGAAAAGTCAGAACTTCTTTCTAACGCATTGAAGAAGGCTAAGATCAAACACAACGTATTGAACGCGAAATTCCATGAGAAAGAAGCGGAAATTGTTGCTGAAGCGGGCATGCCTGGTGCGGTAACTATCGCGACCAACATGGCCGGTCGTGGTACGGACATTGTGCTTGGCGGTAGCTGGCAATCAAAAGTTGAAGCTTTAGAGAACCCAACTCAAGAGCAAATCGATGCGATTAAAGCAGAGTGGAAAGTGGTGCATGACCAAGTGCTAGAAGCTGGTGGTCTACATATCATCGGTACTGAGCGCCACGAATCTCGCCGTATTGATAACCAGCTACGTGGTCGTTCCGGTCGTCAAGGTGATGCGGGTTCATCGCGCTTCTACCTATCTATGGAAGACTCTTTGCTACGTATTTTCACTTCTGATCGTATGGCGAGCCTTATTCAAAGTGGTATGGAAGAAGGTGAAGCTATTGAATCGAAAATGCTTTCTCGCTCAATTGAAAAAGCACAGCGCAAAGTGGAAGGTCGTAACTTTGATATCCGTAAGCAGCTGCTTGAATACGATGATGTAGCGAACGATCAACGTAAGGTTGTCTACGAACTGCGTGACGAGTTAATGAACGTTGAAGACATCAGCGGCATGATCGAGCAAAACCGTGAAGATGTACTAACCGCGGTTATTGATGAGTACATTCCACCACAGTCACTAGAAGATATGTGGGATGTTGAAGGTCTACAAGAGCGCTTGAAAGCGGACTTCGATCTTGATGCGCCAGTGAAGCAATGGCTTGAAGAAGACGACAAGCTTTACGAAGAAGCATTACGTGAAAAGATCATCAACCTAGCTGTTGAAGTGTACAAAGAGAAAGAGGAAGTGGTGGGTGCACAAGTGCTTCGCAACTTCGAAAAATCGGTCATGCTTCAGACTCTGGATACGCTTTGGAAAGAGCATTTGGCTGCGATGGATCACTTGCGTCAAGGTATCCATTTACGCGGCTACGCACAGAAGAACCCAAAACAAGAATACAAACGTGAGTCGTTTGAACTGTTTGAGGGTCTACTAGAAGCGCTGAAAACAGACGTTATTACTGTTCTATCTCGTGTTCGCGTTCAGCAACAAGAAGAAGTTGAACGTATGGAAGAACAGCGTCGTGCGCAAGCTGAAGAAGCCGCTCGTCGTGCACAAGCGCAACACGCTGCAGCACAAAATCCGCTTTCTGAAGGCGAAGAATCTGAAGAAGGTTCAAATCAACCAATGGTACGTGATGAACGTAAAGTAGGTCGTAATGAACCTTGCCCTTGTGGCAGTGGCAAGAAGTACAAACAGTGCCACGGCAAAATCGACTAATCTGTTAGTCGGATTATTTATCAAAGAGTCGCTTAGGCGACTCTTTTTTTAAATAAATTCTTTGGCTATCAAATTCCATAAGTTTGATAGGTCAGCAAGTTTTTGAGATGTAGAAGCTCGTTGTCACAATAGAAAAGTACAACGGTCTTGAGAGTTAGGAATCCCCATGAAAAGAATTCACATAGTCGCGGCAATTATTTTTAACCAAGACAAATCAAAGATCTTTATTACAAAGCGTCCTGATGATAAGCACAAAGGCGGTTTTTGGGAGTTTCCGGGTGGCAAAGTCGAGCCGGGAGAAAGTATTGAGCTTGCTATTACAAGAGAACTCGAAGAAGAAGTAGGAATTGAAGTTATTGAGCAAGCACCTTTTGAACACTTGGAATACGACTATTCAGACAAATCACTCAAGTTTGATTTTATTACAGTATCTCAATTCAGTAATGAGCCTTACGGTCGAGAAGGTCAAGAAGGATGCTGGGTTGAAATCAGCGAATTGGGCGACTACACCTTTCCTGAAGCGAACGTACCTATCTTGGAGCGTGTTGTAAAAGAGTTTGCTTAAGCTCGATGAACTTGCTTGTGGTAACCACGGTATGTTGTTAGTTTAAACAGATTAAGCGAAACGAGAGAACGAGAGCAAACCTCGTTATCCAGAGAAGGAGAGAAAGCGCAATGGTTCGTATTGCAATCGCAGGAGCAGCTGGCCGAATGGGCCGTAATTTGGTTAAAGCTTCACACCTTAATCCTGAAGCGACAGTGAGCGCGGGATCAGAACGACCTGAGTCTTCACTCGTCGGTGTCGATATTGGTGAACTTTGTGGTGAAGGTAAATTCGATGTGCTCTTAACGGATGATCTTGCTAAAGACGTCGATAATTTTGATGTAATCATCGATTTCACCGCTCCAGTAAGCACATTAGCGAATCTCGAGTTGTGTAAGAAATACGGTAAGAGCATTGTGATTGGGACGACTGGCTTCAGCGATGCAGAGCGTGATCTTATCGATGAAGCAGCCAAGCAAGTGCCTGTTGTGATGGCGCCAAATTATTCTGTAGGCGTAAACCTTGTCTTTAAGCTTCTTGAGAAAGCGGCCAAAGTGATGGGGGATTACTGTGATATCGAGATTGTTGAAGCACACCATCGCCATAAAGTTGATGCCCCCTCTGGTACCGCTATCGGAATGGGAGAAGCTATTGCTGGTGCGATGGGTAATAAGCTGAATGATGTAGCTGTCTATGCCCGAGAAGGCATTACTGGTGAAAGAACAAAAGATGAGATCGGCTTTGCTACGATTCGCGCTGGCGATATCGTCGGTGAGCATACAGCTATGTTTGCTGATATCGGGGAACGAGTGGAAATAACGCACAAAGCGACTGATCGCATGACGTTTGCTAATGGGGCCGTAAAGGCTGCCGTTTGGTTGAGTGCTAAACCTGCGGGCTTTTATACCATGACAGATGTTTTGGGATTGAATGAACTCTAAATACATAATTATTCGCCGGCGCTAGCCGGCTTTTTTATATCTATAGAATTATTTGTAAATAAAATGATTCTGATAGAGAAGATTTTAGCACTTGCTTTTGTTGTGTTTTTGTCTGTTTTGGCTTTGTTTTTGTGTGTAACCGTTAAAAGTGTTCCTGTTTTTGTCTTGGTGAACGTTTGCGTTAAAAACTCATAATTTTTTGTGATCCCTAAAAAGTTCAAATTTGTAAAATTCATTAAACCTCTATCCCTCCCTATGTAATAGCATTCAAAAGTTGTCTTTTTGAGCCTTACTGATTCGAAATGACCTTACTCGCTAGAAACTGATAATTTATTTTTGATTGTAGGTTGACAGGTTTCCAGTCCAACTTTAGAATACCGCCAATTTGTCTGAAATACCTATTTATGTAGATTTTATAGGTAAAGGAAGGCATGTTTGCAGTTTGATTTATTTTTTTTGCATTTTTATTCTGGAGGTTGTCTTGGGTAAATTAGCACTGTTAGTCCTAGAAGATGGGACAGTGTTCCACGGAGTGTCCATAGGGGCAGATGGTATTTCCGTTGGTGAAGTCGTTTTTAATACCTCGATGACGGGGTATCAAGAAATCCTCACTGATCCTTCCTATTCTCAGCAAATCGTCACCCTTACTTATCCTCACATTGGCAATACCGGAACCACTTCCGAAGATGAAGAATCCTCTTCCATTCATGCACAAGGCCTTGTGATTCGCGACCTTCCTCTTATCGCTTCTAACTTCCGTAATGAACAATCCCTCTCTGATTACCTTAAGTCTCAAAATATCGTTGGCATCGCTGATATTGATACGCGAAAGCTCACTCGTATCTTGCGTGAAAAAGGTGCTCAAAACGGTTGTATTGTTGCGGGTAATAACCTAGATGAAGCTTTGGCTCTAGCGAAAGCAAAAGAATTCCCAGGCTTAAAAGGAATGGACCTTGCGAAAGAAGTTACAACGAAAGAAGCGTATCAATGGAAACAAGGTTCGTGGACGCTTGAAGGTGGACTTCCAGAGGCGAAAGATGACAGCGAGCTGCCATACCACGTCGTTGCTTACGACTTCGGCGCAAAACGCAACATCCTGCGAATGTTGGTTGACCGCGGTTGCCGCTTAACGGTTGTTCCTGCTGAAACGTCAGCGGAAGAAGTGCTTGCGATGAACCCGGACGGTGTTTTCCTATCAAATGGCCCTGGTGATCCAGAACCATGTACTTACGCGATTGAAGCGACAAAAGTGTTCCTAGAAAAAGGCTTACCTATCTTCGGTATCTGTTTAGGTCACCAAATCCTTGCGTTAGCGTCAGGTGCACAAACCGTGAAAATGAAGTTTGGTCACCATGGTGCAAACCACCCAGTAAAAGATTTAGACCGTAACGTTGTTATGATCACTTCGCAAAACCACGGCTTTGCGGCAGATGAAGCAACGTTACCGGAAAACTTACGTGCTACTCACGTATCGTTATTTGATGGCTCTTTGCAAGGTATTCACCGCACAGACAAGCCAGCATTTAGCTTCCAAGGTCACCCAGAAGCGAGCCCAGGTCCACATGACGCGGCACCGCTATTTGACCACTTTATCGAACTAATCAAAAAACACAGCGCTTAATTCGGAGTAGTAGATAATGCCAAAACGTACTGACATTCAAAGTATTCTAATTCTTGGTGCTGGTCCGATTGTTATCGGTCAGGCATGTGAGTTTGACTACTCTGGCGCACAAGCCTGTAAAGCACTTCGTGAAGAAGGCTACCGAGTTATTCTGGTTAACTCGAACCCAGCAACGATCATGACAGACCCAGAGATGGCTGATGCGACTTACATCGAGCCAATCCAATGGGAAGTGGTACGCAAGATCATTGAAAAAGAGCGTCCAGATGCAGTTTTGCCAACCATGGGTGGCCAGACTGCACTTAACTGTGCGTTAGACTTAGAGAAACACGGCGTACTAGAAGAATTCGGCGTAGAGATGATCGGCGCAACTGCAGATGCAATCGACAAAGCGGAAGACCGTTCTCGTTTTGATAAAGCGATGAAGTCTATCGGCCTTGAGTGTCCTCGCGCAGATACAGCGAAGAGCATGGAAGAAGCTTACAAAGTTTTAGATATGGTTGGCTTCCCTTGTATCATCCGTCCATCGTTCACCATGGGTGGCACTGGTGGTGGTATCGCGTACAACAAAGAAGAGTTCGAAGAAATCTGTCGTCGCGGTCTGGACTTATCTCCGACCAACGAACTTCTTATCGATGAGTCACTAATCGGTTGGAAAGAGTACGAAATGGAAGTCGTTCGTGACAAAGCGGACAACTGTATCATCGTATGTTCAATCGAAAACTTTGATCCAATGGGTATCCACACGGGTGACTCAATCACAGTAGCACCAGCACAGACACTGACTGACAAAGAATACCAGCTAATGCGTAATGCATCGCTAGCCGTTCTACGTGAAATTGGTGTTGAAACAGGTGGTTCAAACGTACAGTTTGGTATCAACCCGAAAGATGGCCGTATGGTTATCATCGAGATGAACCCACGTGTATCTCGCTCTTCTGCGTTAGCGTCAAAAGCAACAGGTTTCCCAATCGCTAAGATTGCCGCGAAGCTTGCTGTTGGCTTTACTCTGGACGAACTACAAAACGACATCACGGGCGGTGCAACACCAGCATCATTCGAGCCAACTATCGACTACGTCGTAACTAAGATTCCTCGCTTTAACTTCGAGAAATTTTCTGGCGCAAACGACCGTCTGACTACTCAGATGAAATCGGTTGGTGAGGTAATGGCAATTGGTCGTAACCAACAAGAATCTCTTCACAAAGCACTTCGTGGCCTAGAAGTTGGCGCAACTGGTTTTGACGAGATGGTCGATTTAGAAGCACCAGATGCACTGACTAAGATTCGTCACGAACTTAAAGAAGCAGGCGCTGAGCGTATCTGGTACATCGCCGATGCATTCCGAGCTGGCATGTCAGTTGACGGCGTGTTCAACTTGACTCAAATTGACCGTTGGTTCCTGGTTCAAATCGAAGAAATCGTAAAACTCGAAGAGCAAGTCAAGGCGGGCGGCTACGCAGGTTTAACCAAAGAAGTGCTTCGCCAGATGAAACGTAAAGGCTTCTCTGATGCGCGCTTGTCTAAACTGCTTGGTGTCGCTGAAAGTGAAATTCGCCGTGCTCGTGAGCAGTTTGATATTCACCCGGTTTACAAACGTGTGGATACGTGTGCCGCAGAGTTTTCTTCTGACACGGCTTACATGTACTCATCTTACGATGAAGAGTGTGAAGCCAACCCAACAGACAAAGACAAGATCATGGTTCTTGGTGGTGGTCCAAACCGTATCGGCCAAGGCATTGAATTCGACTACTGTTGTGTACACGCATCACTTGCGCTGCGTGAAGACGGTTACGAAACCATTATGGTTAACTGTAACCCAGAAACGGTATCTACTGACTACGATACGTCTGATCGTCTGTACTTCGAACCAGTAACTCTGGAAGATGTACTGTCTATCGCTCGCGTTGAAAAACCAAAAGGTGTAATTGTTCAGTACGGTGGTCAAACGCCACTTAAACTGGCTCGTGCTCTAGAAGCGGCTGGTGTTCCAATCATTGGTACGAGCCCAGATGCTATAGACCGTGCGGAAGACCGTGAACGCTTCCAAGCCGCTGTTGACCGTTTAGGTCTACTTCAGCCAGAAAACGCGACAGTAACAACGATGGAGCAAGCGGTTGAGAAGTCGAAAGAAATTGGCTTCCCATTAGTTGTTCGTCCATCTTATGTACTCGGTGGTCGTGCGATGGAAATCGTATACGACGAGCAAGACCTGCGTCGCTACTTCAATGAAGCAGTAAGCGTATCGAACGAGTCTCCAGTTCTACTAGACCGTTTCTTGGATGATGCAACCGAAGTTGATATTGATGCTATCTGTGACGGTGAACGCGTCGTTATCGGCGGTATCATGGAACACATCGAACAAGCCGGTGTTCACTCTGGTGACTCTGCATGTTCACTGCCTGCATACACGCTAAGTCAGGAAATTCAAGACAAGATGCGTGAGCAAGTTGAGAAGCTGGCGTTCGAACTCGGTGTACGCGGTTTGATGAACACGCAGTTTGCTGTGAAAGACAACGACGTTTACCTAATCGAAGTGAACCCTCGTGCTGCTCGTACGGTACCATTCGTATCGAAAGCGACAGGTGCACCTCTAGCGAAAATCGCTGCACGTGTAATGGCGGGTCAATCTCTAGAGTCACAAGGCTTTACTAAAGAGATTATCCCTCCTTACTACTCAGTGAAAGAAGTGGTTCTGCCGTTCAACAAGTTCCCTGGCGTTGATCCGCTATTGGGCCCAGAAATGCGCTCAACAGGTGAAGTAATGGGCGTTGGCGCAACATTCGCAGAAGCTTACGCGAAAGCAGAGCTAGGTTGTGGTGCAGTTTACCCTGAAGGTGGTCGTGCGCTACTGTCTGTACGTGAAGGCGATAAAGAGCGTGTTGTTGACCTAGCTTCTAAGCTAGTGAAACTGGGTTACCAGTTGGATGCGACACACGGTACTGCTGTAATTCTGGGCGAAGCGGGTATTAACCCACGTTTGGTAAACAAAGTACACGAAGGTCGTCCACACATTCTTGACCGCATCAAGAACAACGAATACACCTACATTGTAAACACGGCTGCTGGTCGTCAAGCGATTGAAGATTCGAAAGTTCTACGCCGCGGTGCACTGGCAGAAAAAGTGAACTACACAACGACACTGAACGCAGCGTTCGCTACATGTATGTCTCACACTGCAGATGCAAAAGCGTCAGTAACTTCGGTTCAAGAGCTACACGCAAAGGTGAAAGCTAGCCTAGAAGCGTAATAGATAAAAATCAGTAAGCCCGAAAAATAGGGCTTATATGACAACCTCATTGCCCGCTCATTTGAGCGGGCTTTTTTATATCTAGGTTTTTCTAAAATGAAGAGTATTAAAATGTGCTAGGAACGATTGGTATGCTTCGCTTTTGAAGATCATCAAGCTAATTATGGCAAGCAATGTTCCTAAAGATGAAGAAATAGTACTACCACTTGCTACAACAAAGTTGATACTGCAGGTAAGAATGATAAAAGAGATAGTGATTAAGTTTATTTTTGCAGCAATACTTAATCCTTTGCTTATTGTCAGGATGTTTGGAATGCATACAACAACAACCGTAATAGCTCCCAATGTAAGAAGGTACGTATCTAGATCAATGTGTTGAGTGAAAGAAAACCAGTCATTCCAAATGCTTAAGCTAATAGTCAGACCAATAGTCAATGCCAAGTATAAACATACACTTATTGAGATGTTCGCTATGCTAATTGAATTTTTTCTCAAATTTTAATTTCTTTTATGTAACATAAATTGAAGTTTATTTTTTGAAAATATAAACCTTATCTTGTAGCCAGGAGTCTTCTTTATCAATTGAAACAGAGTAACCCTGATTTGTTAAGTGTTTTTTAGTGAGAAACACAAATGCACTTGGTGCTATAATTGTTATAATTGAAAAAGAAATTATAACTTTAATGAACATGCCTTCTTTCTTATATGATAATTTTCTTTTTTTTAAAAACACAGTAATTAAAAGAATAAATATAGATATAAATACCCAGCTTCCAAATAACCCATAAAATGATCCCTGAGAAATTTCTATAATACGTTCTTCGTTATATATGTCTTTTATGTTATTTATGGTATCGTTGTAAAAAAAATAAATGCATAACAATCCTAGAGAAAGGAATAACAGTGATGTTAAAAATGTTGATGTTAGATCTAGGTTGTCTTCTTTTTTCATAAAAACATTCCATTTTTTATATATGTAGAACCAATTAAATTTTTTATTCTTGCTTCTTCTTGATTTATTTCATTTTTTATTGATTCATCTAGTTTTTTCTCTAATGTTAATTTGAATTTTTTTGTTATATTATGCTTTTTATCTATATGATTTAATATGCTCCCAATAACCAAGCTTATACCTATAGCTAAAAATAATGGGCCAGAAGTTAGAGCGAAAATAGTAGTAGCTCCAGAAATTCCTTTTACAGCAATTGCAGCAATTGCGGATGAAATTCCTAACTTTAGGATGTCACTAGTTATTGTGCCAAACAAACTCAGTAATGTTGATTTATTCTTTTCCGAAAAGAAGTGTTCCATTGCTCTAAAAGAGCTTACTAGTACGATTGTAATAATTGTTCCACTTTTAATAGACTGGATAGCACTTTTTGGACCTACAGCAAAGTTAGTAATTGTTGGAGTCGGTGCATGAGAACCCAAAGCACTTAACTTTATTCTCAGGGCCGGTGTCCCCGTAAAGACAAAATGTGGTTGGCCAGAATAGTAATTTATATGGACAGGGTTTGTTGCTCCGCTTAGATTATTCGCTAGTTTTGTTAAAAATATAAGATCATCGGCTGTTGTGTAATAGTTTGCAGTATTTTCTAGTTTATTTTTGATAACTTTCCATTTTTCAGTAACACCTTTCCTTTTGATGTTTTTGTTAATTAAGTCATCAAATACGCTTACTGATACTATATGTACTTCTTTGGTATTGCTACTTGAGTCTTGTTGTATTGCAGGGTACATCGTTTTCTCCTTGAAACCATAATTTTATTATGACCTTGCCTACACGGCTGACACAATGAAAATACTATTTCATTCGTATCCTTGAGGCATGTATCTTTTTTTTGTGAAACTAAAATGAAAATTTCACAAAGATGAAAATTAGGAATAGATTGGTGTCTTGACTTTCCATTGGTGGTTTTGTGAATAAGTGCTACCGTTTTTCCTCTTTGATGCCTCTTTAAATAAAAAGGATGTGTAGTGGAAATCACGGTTGAGATTTTGTTGGCTCTATTTTTTGTTGCGACTGCCGCAGGCTTTATTGATGCGATGGCTGGTGGGGGAGGGCTCATTACGCTCCCTGCGCTTTTGGCAGCGGGGTTGAGTCCGACTCAAGCTCTAGCAACCAACAAGTTACAAAGTTCGTTTGGCAGTTTCTCTGCTAGCTGGTATTTCGTGCGTAACGGTATTGTCAGCCTAAAGGAAATGCGTTTCGCGATACTTTGCACTTTTATCGGTGCAGCGATCGGTGCCGAGGCTGTGCAGTTTATTGATACTAGGGTACTCACCAGTTTGATTCCTGTTCTTTTGATTGCCATTTCCCTCTATTTTTTACTCGCGCCAAGTACACGTAAAATAGATGGAGAACCAAAGTTATCTGAAGCGATGTTTGCGCTATGCATTGGTGGTGGGATCGGTTTCTATGATGGCTTTTTTGGCCCTGGGACTGGATCTATTTTTACTGTTTGTTTTGTTGCACTAGGTCACTTTTCTTTGGTCGAAGCCACTGCTAGAACCAAAATCCTCAATTTCACGTCAAACATAGCGGCACTACTCTTTTTTATCTTAGCTGGGTTGCCTGTGTGGAAGCTTGGCTTAACCATGGCAGTTGGCGGTTTTCTTGGTGCTCAGTTAGGGGCGAAGGTCGTGGTAAGTAAAGGGCAAAAATGGATTCGTCCTCTAGTTATTGTGATGTCGATGCTCATGGCAACGAAACTTCTTTGGCAACAACATCAGCAATGGATTTTGTCAGTGTTATAACTCGTTCTCTACGTTTACTCATGAATTATATGTCAAGAAATACTGATATATCTATGATTTCACTATGGCGTGATATCGTACTTAAAATGAAAAAGTAATAAACAATTTTTATTTAATAAAGTTATAATGCTATGCATTTCTATCAATGAGTTTGATGAATAGGTTAGTAAATTTATCCCTAAGTATGAACAGCTTCGATGGAATAGTTTAAAGGGTAAGTTAGAATTTATTGCAAACTACTATGCAGCTGTAGATGATTTGGCGTATTTAGGTAGAGTTGCTGTAGCCTTGTCAGGTAGCGCAGCTCCTACTGCAGTTGAGAAGTATGGTGGTTTTAATCATATTGTAATTAAAGGAACACCTAGTTTACAAAGAAAAGTTATGGCTTTGTCTGGTAAGATTTCGCCACCGATGGCCGTAAGTTTTGCTATAGGCAAAGAAATGGCATTACAGACGGTTAAGCAAGGTGCAATTATTACTGTTATTTTTGTCACATCTTATAAAATGGCTGAGTATTTATTTAAAGAGTCAAATAAAAGAGTATTGGCTAAATTATTCGGAGTTATAGCAAGTGACATTATTAAAGTGGGTTTAGCTGCTTTAGTTGCTAGTATAACATTAAATACGATGGTTTCTGTAGGTGTTGTTGCCAGCTTTAAAAATAGTGGTTTTTCATTATGAAAAATGAAGAAATAGATTATAGCACATTTATTATAGGTTCAATTCTATTTCCTATATGTACATATTTTATGATTTATCTTCCGGTATCTGATTTGTTGGATTTTTTTGGAGCAATTTCATCCGATCAGGAAAGTTTATCCTTAGGTGGTCAGAATATTCAGTTATTTTCATCCGGTTTTTTATTTGCTTTGCTTTCTTATGTTTCTATTTATACTGTTTCTACTAAGAGAAAGCCAAATAAAGAAAAACTTAAAAATCTTTTTAAATTATGTTTTGTTTTATTAGTTTCTAGCTTTTTGTTTTCTTATATGTTTAATGAGTGGCTGCTGTCTTATGCTGAAAGTCATGGATACCATTATTCTGAGGAACTTAGTTCTCGATGGTTTTTAAGTGAGTACTATGTTTTTGTAAAATGACTATGAAATACACTTTTACATTATACTCTACTTCAATTGTCTAGTTGTTGTGATGTCGATGCTAATGGCAACGAAACTTCTTTGGCAACAACATCAGCAATGGATTTTGTCAGTGCTTTAACTCGTTTGCTGCGATATGCGCTGTGGCGCAAGCAGATATGTATTGGTCGAATTAACTGTCCTAGTTCTTCAAAGTCATAGCAGAATTTGGGTGTGATATTAAGTGTCTTCAGGATAGATTTAGGAATTAAAGCGGGAGCCATTCCGCCCAAAGCCAGTTGTGCTGCCGCAGTGTATGAATCCATTTCCATCAAAGGCTCAATTCCGTATTTTGACAAAATAGCTTGTTGGTAAGTGTTGGCAGGATTGGTTAAGTCATTGGTCAAAATGGCTTTGGGTAGTTGCGAAAGTGGGTATCTACTGACGATTGAAAAAGGTTCATCAGCGAGGTGAAGGCTCATTAATCCATGATGAGGCGGTAAATAACCGGCACAGAATCCCAGTGTCGCTTTACCTGATTTGACGTTCTCAATAATGCGTGGTGTATGATTGGTCGATATTCGTATGTACTGGTCATGGGCAAAGCGTTCTGCCATGATCACACTAAGGTATCCAGCGACTAAGGTTTCAGAGCAGTCTATCTTGATCAAAGAAGTATCTTCTATTTCTTGCTGATCATAGATCTGACCTCTTAACTCATTGAACGTTGGCTCGATCGTGTTGATGAGCGCAAGGCCATCGGAGGTCAGCTTTATGTGCCGACCACTTGGCTCAATCAATTTTTTTCCTAACTTCTTCTCTAGATTCGAAATGCGCTTACTCACCGCAGATTGACTAATATAGAGTTGGCTGCCCGTGCGGCTCATGGTTTTTTCTTTACTGAGGACAAGTAACGTCTCAATACCTTCAAGCAACATAATAATTAATGAAAGTTAGGAATGGTTGAAATAATTTAGCGAATTGTACAAGAATTGGCGAATCAAATGAGTATAAATGAGAGGAGCCGACACTCAGTCGACTCCATGACCGAATCATGTAATTTGTGTTTAACGATTAATTGCGAAAGTTGGCAGGGATAGATGCCAACGAATAGCACCGAGACGTATAATGAGCGTTGAGATTACACCAGCGAGTAAAGCCGTTGAGTGGTCATAACCCATGTTTACCGCCATCGTATGGAAGATGCCGCCAATAATACATGCCGTAGCGTAGACTTCACTTCTTAATACCATAGGAACTTCGCGAGCCAGCACGTCTCGTATAATGCCACCTCCACAACCAGTAATGACTCCCATGATCACTGCGACCATCCCTGACGCGTTGTAAGCGAGGGCTTTCTCTACACCTATTCCTACAAATACTGCAAGGCCGATCGCATCACAAACGGGTAATACCCACCATGAGAGTCGCTTGGGTCTTCGAATAACAAGCATGGTTAGTAGACACGTAACAAATATCACCCATAAGTACGTAGTATCTGTTATCCAAAATACAGGAGTGGCACCTAGCGCCATGTCTCGGATTGTTCCGCCACCAATAGCAGTCACACTGCCGAGAACGATAACGCCGAATGGATCCATTTTTAAACGGCCCGCCAGTAACACGCCAGAGATAGCGAAAACAGCGGTACCGAACAAATCGATCATATAAAGCAGCATGGAGTCCATGTTACTTAGTACCTTTATATAGTGTGAGAAAAAATGGGCGGAAATTGTACGGTATTTGCCACGAAATCGTTAGCGTTTTTGACGAACGCTTTTAAAGTGCTCACACACTTCTGTGATCGCATTTAGTGTGCGTGGGGTTGGGCGGTTAATCCAATCTGAGTTTAGAGACCAGATGTGTTTATTTCTAAGTGCGGGAAGCTCATTGCTCCACTCTGCCCACATACCATCATTACTCATTGCGTGACGAGAAGTAAAAATAACCTCTGGTTGGCGAGTGATGACCTGCTCGATGCTGACCTGAGGATAAGGCGCGCTGGATGCTGCGAAAATGTTTTCACCACCGCAAAAAGTAAAGACTTCACTTGGCCAGTTCTTCCCGGCGACAGTGATGATAGGCTTTTCACTCAACTGATAAAAGTAACGAACTTTCTCGTGCGTGTTGTACTTCTCTTTTAGTGTCTTCAGTTGCGTTCTAAAATCTTCAGCGGCCTTTTGTCCTATTTGCGGGGTTTCGCTGTATTGGCTTAGCTGCTCGATATTATTGGCGATATCTTCCAGTGAGCCTGTAGTGGAATAATAGATAGGAATGCCGAACTGTTTAATTTTCTCCAGCTCTTTTGCCGGGTTTCCTGCCGGCCAAGCAATGACTAAATCCGGTTGAAGAGCAATAATGCGCTCTAATTTAATTCCTTGGTAATTAGAGACTCTTTCCAGCTGCTTTGCCTGCTCTGGATAATCACTCATTTCGCTGACAGCAACAAGCTTGTCTCCTAGCCCTGCCGCAAAGGCAATTTCAGTGGCATGCGGAGCTAAACTTACAATGCGTTGCGCTGGTGTTTGGGCGAAGGTCGCTGTCGAAACAAACAGCGTTAATGCGAAGCATAGTTTATTCATCATAACCCTTGATAAATCATTCCTAAAAGCAGACTTTGGATAGCTATCCAAACGAAGACTCGCCAAACGAGCAGCGTATGTATTTGTGAAAGGTGAATAGCCGATGGGGCGATTCGTCCACCGATTTTTGCGCGTTCCGCACGTATACCTTGATAGATAGCAGGGCCGCATAAAGAGAGTTGTAGTTTGTGTCCGATGGTACACAACACCCAGGCGGGCCCGGGTAGTGGCCAAGACTTCGCTTGTTGCTGTACACCAGAAAGCACATTGCTTACGTTCTTTCCTACAGCTAAATGTATGGCAAAGAGACGAAGTGGAATAATATCCAGAGCGGCAACCAGCTGAACGGCAGGTTTACCAAAGGGCAAATATTGGCGTCGGCTAGGGGACCAAACTCGAGCTAACTCTGTGGCTAGTCGATACATTAACGCACCAATACCACCTGCTAGTGCGTACCAAAATAACACACCGATTACGTTGCGGCTGTATCCCATAATCACAGCTTCTGAGCTTGCTTTACCTATGCCGATGATCGAGAGGCTGTCAGTATCGCGATTAAGGTATGGTCTTAGTAATTGTCGGCACTGAGCTTTGTCTTCTCTCGACATACTTGTGACGAGTTGTTTCGTTAAGGCTTCGCTGTTGCGCCAGTTCAAAGCAATGATCAATAGCACTAATTCGTATAAAGGCACTTGCCAAACGAATGGCTCCACGGCAATCAGCAAGCTCAAGCAAGGCAATAGCATCAAGCCCAATGCAAGACTGCCGGAGGTCAGGCTCTGTGAGTAACTGTGATTATTGTTCACTTTGTTGGCGAGCTGCTCAGCTAACTTTCGCCATAAAGTGATGGGATGCGATGAACGGGGGATTGGTAAAAGAAGGTGAAAGAGCAGTGCGCCCCACATAATAAGGAGCGCACCGTTGGCATAAAATGACTGAAAAACTTCTTCCATGAATGAGTCGTTTACTTAATGAGTTCCAGCATTTTGAATACCATTTCAGAAGAGCTTTTTGCTGCTAGCGGTAGGAACTCATCAAAGCTCATTGGTGACTCTTTATCAGCGACATCAGAGATTGCACGCACAACAACAAACGGCGTGTTGAATTGGTGACAAGTTTGAGCGATAGCAGATGCTTCCATTTCTACCGCGATAACGGATGGGAAGTGCTTACGAATAAACTCTTGGCGTTCAGCGGTGCAAACAAATGCATCACCAGTACAGATCAGGCCGCGAACTGCATGAGTGTTTTCCATTTGCGCTAGTGCCTTTTCTGCTAAATCCATTAGCTTTTCATCCGCTTTGAATGCAGCAGGCTGGCCAGCCATTTGGCCAATTTCATAACCAAAAGCGGTCACGTCTGCATCGTGATGACGAACTTCTGTTGAGATAACAACATCACCTAGATTTAGGCTTGAATCGAAGCCACCAGCAGAGCCTGTGTTAATCACAACATCTGGCTGGTATTCATCAAGAAGAATGGTAGTGCCTACTGCAGCTGCAACTTTACCGATACCTGATTGTAGTACGACTACTTCTACATCATTAATTTGACCAGAGAAAAACGTACAACCTGCTTTATTTACGGTTTTGCAGTTTGTGATTGCTTCTTTCAGGATGGTCACTTCTTGTTCCATCGCACCGATGATACCAACTTTCATAACACTCTCTTTCAGTAAATATTTTAGTTGGCCGAGAGTATAGCACTCCCCGTGAGCAGTTTTCTATTTGATGAGCTTAGCTTGAGTGAGCTTTTCTCGTAATTGTTCGGCGCGCTTTCTGTTTACGCCAAAGTCAGAATAGCCCACACGTGACTCTGAGCGAACAATCAGTTTGTCTCCTGCTACTTTTAATTCGAGGTCATCCACGAAGCGCATGATTTTAGATGTGCATTCTATCCGAAGGTAATCACCCTCTTTTACCGCGGTTTTGGCGCCAGGAAGTTGAAGCGCGGCTTGCTCAATGGCATCTAACGTTGCGGACTCAGTGAGCAAAAAAGGTGCTAATTGAAACTTGTCTCTTGAGTCCTGAGTTGAAACGCAATTTGGTTTGTCACCACAAGGTGATTGAGAACGATCTGGCATACTGGTGACTCCTTGGCTGCAGGCTGTAAGGCTGAGTAAAGCGATTGAAAGGAGAGCGGCTTTTTTCATTGTATTTACTCTTATAATTTTGCTTCTAATTATATGGATACAAAAGAAAAAGGATCCAATAATAGGATCCTTTTTGTGATGTTAGCTGTGATTAGACTTCTAGGTAATCAAGAATGCCTTCTGCCGCTTTTCGCCCTTCATCAATGGCGGTTACGACGAGGTCTGAGCCACGGACCGCATCACCGCCAGCGAAGATTTTCGCATTGCTGGTTTGGTACATGAACGCTTGCTCAACAGGTGCCTTGATACGTCCCCATTGGTCTAAATCGACACCATACGGTTCTAACCAGTCCATTTTGTGTGGCTGGAAACCAAATGCCATGATCACGGCATCCGCAGGCAATACATGTTCACTGCCTTCCACTGGTTCTGGTCTGCGACGACCTGCATCATCGGGCTCACCTAAAGCAGTTTTTACCACTTTAACGCCCGATACGTTACCTGAGGCGTCGACCTCCACACCGAGTGGTTGCAGGTTAAACATAAACTTCACGCCTTCCTCTTTAGCGTTTTTCACTTCTCGACGTGAACCTGGCATGTTGGCTTCGTCACGACGATAAGCACAAATCACATTGGAGGCTCCTTGGCGAATAGAGGTTCGTACACAGTCCATTGCGGTATCGCCACCACCAAGCACGACCACTTTCTTTCCTGCCATGTCGATAAAAGGTTGGTTGTTCTCAAGCTCCATGACTTTGTAGGTATTCGAAATTAAAAATGGCAGCGCGTCATACACACCCGGCGCATCCTCATTTTCTAGTCCTGCACGCATGTATTTATAGGTGCCAACGCCTAAGAAAATGGCATCGTACTCATCGATTAGATCTTGCATTTGTACATCTTTACCGACTTCCACGTTCATGCGGAACTCGACGCCCATTTCAGTGAACACACGGCGACGATTTTCCATTACCCCTTTTTCAAGCTTGAACGAAGGGATACCGAAAGTCAGTAGTCCGCCGATTTCTGGGTAGCGGTCAAACACGACTGGCTTAACGCCATTGCGCACTAGGATATCAGCGGCAGCCAAGCCTGCTGGGCCAGCCCCAATGATTGCGACCTTTTTATCGGTCCACTCCACCTTGGACATATCTGGCTTCCAGCCCATTTCAAAGGCTTTGTCGGTAATGTACTTTTCTATATTACCGATGGTGACGGCACCAAAGTCATCATTAAGCGTGCATGAACCTTCACATAGACGGTCTTGAGGACAAACGCGTCCACATACTTCAGGTAAACTATTGGTTTGATGCGATAGTTCAACCGCTTCAAGAATACGTCCCTCATTTGCCAGTTTGAGCCATTGAGGGATGTAGTTGTGTACTGGGCACTTCCATTCACAGTATGGGTTACCGCAATCTAAACAGCGGTCTGCTTGCGCAGTGGCTTGTTGCTTAGTAAACGGCTCGTAGATTTCAACGAACTCGATCTTACGAACTTTGATCGGCTTTTTAGCCGGATCGACACGTTGAACATCGATAAATTGATAAACGTTCTGGCTCATGATTCAAACATCCTCCATGATTACTGGGCTTGAACGCGCAGCTCAGCGGCACTGCGGCTCTGGTGACCAAGTAGCGTGCGAAGATCTGCCGCTTGTGGTTTCACCAAATAGAACTTTGGAATCCATTCATCAAAGTTCGCCAAAATATTTTCTGCGTGGCTCGACCCTGTTTCTTCAAGGTGTTCCGCAATCAGGCCGCGCAAATGCTCTTGGTGGATGTATAGATCGGACAATGAAATGGCTTCGACAGATTCAGTATTGACTCGACCTTCAAAGCTTTGGTTTTCATCCAGAACATAGGCAAAGCCTCCGGTCATACCTGCACCAAAGTTCACGCCTGTTGCACCTAGAATGGCAACAATACCGCCTGTCATGTACTCACAAGCGTTATCTCCCGCACCTTCAATGACGGCAATCGTACCTGAGTTACGTACCCCAAAACGCTCACCCGCTTTACCTGCCGCGAACAGTTTACCGCCCGTTGCGCCGTACAAACACGTGTTACCAATAATGGTGGCTTCATGACACTTGAACGCTGTACCTAAGTGAGGTTTAATGGCGATCTTGCCGCCTGCCATGCCTTTCCCTACGTAGTCATTCGCATCACCTGTGAGGTAAAGCTCTACGCCACCCGCATTCCAAACGCCAAACGACTGGCCGGCAGTGCCGTCAAGATAGATTTTGATAGGGGAAGCCGCCAATCCTTGGTTGCCATAGCGCTTCGCTATTTCGCCAGATAAGCGAGCACCCACAGAACGATCAGTGTTGATGACATTGTAGAAGAAACTTGCTGATTGGCTGTTTTCTACCGCATGCATGGCATCATCAATGATCTTTTGATTGAGCTCAGCTTTATCAAACGGTTTATTTGGTTCCGTCCAAAACAGTGGATGACCTTCAGGCGAGACGGGAGCTTCTAGAATGTTGGATAGATCCAATTTGGTTTGCTTCGCGGTAAAGCCCTCTACTGCTTCAAGTAAATCGGTACGACCAATCAAGTCCGTCAGTTTTTCAACGCCTAGCTCAGAAAGCAGCTCGCGCACTTCTTCTGCCAGTCCGGTGAAGTAGTTCATCACCATTTCAGGTAAGCCTTTGAAGTACTCTTTACGCAGCGTTTCGTCTTGAGTCGCAACCCCTGTTGCACAGTTATTGAGGTGACAAATTCGTAGGAACTTACAACCCATAGCTACCATTGGCGCGGTACCAAAACCGAAGCTTTCTGCACCTAAAATTGCGGCTTTAACTACGTCTAAACCAGTCTTTAGACCACCGTCTACCTGTAGGCGGATCTTATGACGCAGACCATTAGCAACCAGTGCTTGTTGTGTCTCTGCCAACCCCAACTCCCAAGGGCTACCAGCGTATTTTACCGAAGTTAATGGGCTTGCTGCGGTACCACCGTCGTAACCCGAGATGGTAATAAGATCAGCGTAAGCCTTTGCTACGCCCGTTGCGATGGTGCCGACACCTGGCTCGGAGACGAGTTTTACCGAAACCAGCGCATTCGGGTTGACTTGTTTAAGGTCGAAGATCAGCTGGGCCAAATCTTCAATAGAATAAATATCGTGGTGCGGAGGAGGGGAGATGAGAGTCACACCTTGTACCGAATAACGCAGTTTTGCGATTTCTGCGGTGACTTTGTGTCCCGGTAGCTGACCACCTTCACCCGGTTTAGCTCCTTGCGCTACCTTGATTTGTAGTACATCTGCATTAGTAAGGTAATGAGGCGTTACACCAAATCGGCCTGAAGCAATTTGTTTGATACGTGAGTTACGTTCAGTGCCGAAACGGCGAGGATCTTCACCACCTTCACCGGAGTTTGAATAGCCACCAAGACGGTTCATCGCAGTCGCGAGGGCTTCATGCGCTTCAGGGCTAAGTGCGCCAATGGACATGGCCGCAGAGTCGAAGCGTTTGAACAGTTCGGTTTTCGGCTCTATTTGCTCAAGTGGCAGCGGTGAGTCTGATTTTTTCAGCGACATTAAGTCACGCAACATAGCAACAGGGCGTTGATTCACTTGCTTGGCAAAGCTCTGATAGTCGTTACTTTCGCCAGATTTAACGGCTTGTTGCAGCGTGCCGACAACATCCGGGTTGTAAGCATGATATTCACCTCCATGGACGTACTTTAACAAGCCGCCATGATCAATCGATTTGCGTTTCGCCCATGCTTTACGAGATAAGTTTGTAAGATCTTGCTGGAAGTCGTCAAAATTCGCGCCTTCAATTCGAGTTGTGACGCCTTTAAAACACAGATCGACCACATCTTGGCTCAAGCCAACTGCTTCAAATAGTTGTGAGCAGCGGTAAGAGGCGATGGTTGAGATCCCCATTTTCGACATGATCTTGTACAGGCCTTTGTTGATGCCGTATTGGTAGTTTTGCATCACATCGCGATAGTCTTTCTCTAGTGCTTTATCATCAATCAGTTTACCTAACGCTTCATAAGCAAGGTATGGGTAAACCGCAGTGGCACCAAAGCCAAACAAGACGGCAAATTGGTGTGGATCACGCGCCGTTGCGGTTTCGACAACAATGTTGGCATCGCAGCGTAAGTTCGCGTCAATCAGACGAGTTTGAACGGCGCCGACTGCCATTGCTGCCGGAATTGGTAACTTACCTTTGACCAAGGCTCTGTCCGAAAGAACCACTAAAACCGTGCCTTCACGAACGACTTGCTCTGCTTGCTCACACAGATCATCAATGGCTTGTTTAAGATCTTTTTGTTGTGGGTCGTAGTTGATATCGAGAATGGTATTACGGTAATGATCGTCACTCAGCTCTAGTAGTTGCTGCATGTCTGAATAGAGCAGTACTGGAGAATCAAAGGTTACACGATGCGCGTGGCCATCGGTTTCACAGAAGACGTTCATCTCTTGGCCGATGCTGGTCGCCAGCGACATGACGTGTTTCTCACGCAGCGGATCGATTGGTGGGTTGGTGACCTGAGCAAACTTCTGACGGAAGTAATCTGTCACTAAGCGCTCTTTCGAAGAAAGAACCGCCATCGGGGTGTCATCACCCATCGAACCGACGGCTTCTTGCCCCATATCACCGAGGACACGCAATACTTGATCGACTTCTTCATTGCTCATGGCAAACTGCTTTTGATAAGTCTTAAGCAAGTCTTCATCAAAGCTACGCTCACCTACTTGATCTTCAGGCAGCTGAGAGAACGGCGTTAGTTTGCGAACGTTGTTCTCCATCCATTCGCGATAAGGGTGACGAGATTTCAGATCATTATCGATCTCGCTAGATTGCCAAAGCTTACCTTTACGAGTGTCGATGACGAGCAATTCCCCCGGACCTACACGACCTTTTTTGGCAACTTCGTCGGGAGCGTAATTCCAAATCCCCACCTCAGATGCCAGAGTGATCAACTTATCTTTGGTAATTACATAACGCGCAGGACGCAGGCCGTTTCGGTCTAGGTTACAAGCAGCATAACGACCATCGGACAGTACGATACCTGCTGGGCCATCCCATGGTTCCATGTGCTTGGAGTTGAAATCGTAAAACGCCCGCAGATCCGGATCCATATCTGGGTGGTTTTGCCATGCAGGCGGCACAAGCATACGCATGGCACGGAAGATATCCATGCCGCCAGCTAAGAAGAGATCCAGCATATTATCTAAGCTAGAGGAGTCTGAGCCTGTCTCGTTCACAAACGGTGCTGCAGTTTGTAGGTCAGGCAGCAGTGGTGACGAGAACTTGTAAGCACGAGCGCGCGCCCATTGGCGGTTACCTTCAATGGTGTTGATCTCACCGTTATGAGCAAGATAGCGGAACGGCTGAGCCAATGGCCAACGCGGTTGAGTATTGGTAGAAAAACGCTGGTGGAACAGACAGATAGCGGATTCCATGCGTAGATCAGCAAGATCTAGGTAGAAGCGAGGCAAGTCCGCAGGCATGCACAGGCCTTTGTACACCAAAACTTGAGTCGACAAGCTACAGATGTAGAAATCAGGATCTTCGGTGATTTGTTTCTCGATGCGACGGCGTGCGATGTAGAGACGGCGTTCAATGTCACGCTCTCGCCAACCAGCCGGTGCAGAGATAAAGACTTGCTGAATATTTGGAAGCGAGTTAGCCGCAATTGGACCGAGCACTTCTGAATTGGTTGGAACTTCACGCCAACCGGCCACTGTTAGCGTCTCTTGCGCAAGTTCTCTGTTGACGATGTCTTTAGCGAGTTGAGCTTTGACCGGATCTTGGTTGAAGAAAATCATCCCTACGGCGTATTGCTTGCCAAGGTTGAAACCATTTTCTTCGGCAATAAGACGTAAATAGGAATCGGGCTTTTGTAATAGAAGACCACAACCATCACCGGTTTTACCATCGGCGGCAATACCACCACGGTGGGTCATTCGGTCAAGTGCAGAAATTGCTGTACGAACCAGCTTGTGGCTTTGTTCGCCTTCCATATGCGCGATCAAGCCAAATCCACAGTTGTCTTTCTCAAGACTTGGATCATAAAGAGCCATTGCAATTCTCCCTTTGCTTATCCGTCATCCCGACAGATATATCAACACTGCTTACGTTGATAGTGATGACTGAATATGCGTCATCTTTTATGGTTTTATGTATATTTATTCAATAAAAGCTGTGAAATATTTAACATTTTTTGAGTGTTTTATTTTCATCAACTTCACAAGCTATAGCTTATTGTAAAAAAGGTCAAGTTATTAGTGGATAATCACGTGAATATGCGATTTACCATTTAATAAGCTAAAATAGTTTAATGATTTCAAATAGATAGAAAATTGATTGTTACAAAAAAGTAACATTTGATTCTGTGGGAAATAAAAAAGACCAGCATAAAATGCTGGTCAAAATAGAAAGATTGGAAGGAATTGTTTTCTTTCTTTGCTAATAGCCATCGATATCGCTGATGGCTATTTATGGCATTGAAAGAGGGAAGCGTGAATACTTCCGTTAAGCAGAAAGCATCAGTGAATCTGCTTTTGCTTCTAGGTTTGTGCCATCCATTAGGTAGTCATCGATAGCACGAGCACATTCGCGACCTTCGTTGATACAACGAACCACCAAAGATTGGCCTGTTCGCATATCACCAGCAGCAAATACGCCTTCTTGGTTAGTAGCAAAACCTTGAGTTGCTACGTTACCGCGATCATCTAGCGCGATATCCAGTTGAGCAAGCACGCCTGTAGGTTCTGGGTGTAAGAAGCCCATTGCTAGGAATGCCATATCACATGGGATCACTCGCTCGCTGCCTTCGACTTCTTTGAAACTTGGGCGCTCGCCTGGTTTTGCATCTTGCCAAACGATATCAGCAAGACGAAGGCCTGTGACTTCACCTTTGTCATTTCCGATGAACTCCTTGGTCAGGATGTTCCAGTGACGATCGACACCTTCTTCATGAGAAGTCGAAGTACGTAGGATCATTGGGTATTGAGGCCAAGGCATATTGGCTGGGCGCTTCTCTGGTGGGATCGGCATGATTTCCACTTGAGTTACGCTTGCTGCGCCGTGACGGTTTGACGTACCCACACAGTCTGAACCGGTATCACCACCACCAATGACAACCACATGTTTACCTTTTGCGTGAATCTCTTCCGTTTTCAGGTCCATGTTATTTGCACGGCGATTATTTTGACCTAGGAATTCCATTGCGAAGTGAACGCCTTTGAGCTCACGACCAGGAACTGGCAAATCACGTGGAACCGTTGAGCCACCCGTCAGTAGAACCACATCGAATTCTTGACGCAGTTGCTGAGCATTTAAATCAACACCGACGTGTTGATTTACTTTAAACTCAACGCCAGCTTCTGCCATTAGATTGATCTTACGATCAATGACTTCCATGCTCAGTTTAAAATCTGGAATACCGAAACGCAGCAGGCCACCAACTTTCTCGTCTCGCTCGAATACTGTCACAGTATGACCAGCGCTGTTTAGCTGCTCAGCAGCCGCAAGACCCGCTGGTCCAGATCCAATGATCGCTATCGTTTTACCAGTGCGAGAACGTGGCGTTTTTGGCTTGACGTACCCTTCACGATACGCCGTTTCTACGATGGTTTTCTCGATGTTACAGATGGTAATTGGGTCTTGGTTGATGCCAAGTACACAAGCACTTTCACATGGAGCAGGGCAAACACGACCAGTAAACTCAGGGAAGTTATTGGTTGAGCTTAGAATGTTCCATGCTTCTTCCCAGCTATCACGATAAACTGCATCGTTAAACTCTGGGATGATGTTACCGATAGGGCAGCCGTTATGACAAAACGGCACACCACAATCCATACAACGAGACGCTTGAGTATTGATCTTGTCACCAAACTCCTCGTTCAGAACGAACTCTTTGTTGTTCTTAATGCGTTCAGCTGGGTCGATCTTCTGTGGTAGTTCACGACCGTGCTCTAAAAATCCAGTAGGCTTACCCATTATACTGCCTCCGCTTGAGTTTCGTTTCCTTGAGACTGCGCTTCAGCTTTACGCTTTTGAAGCACCGCTTTGTAGTCACGCGGCATCACCTTAACCATAGAGGCTAGGCTTGCTTCAAAGTTGTCTAGGAAAGACTGAGCGACTTCACTTCCTGTGAATTGAACATGCTTAGTTAGCATGTCGAGTAATAGATCTCTGTCTTCTTTCTCGATTGGATCTAGGTCTACTAGCTCTGGGTTCAGTTTTGACTCAAAGTCACCTGATTTATCCCATACGTAAGCCACGCCGCCACTCATACCTGCGGCAAAGTTACGACCTGTTGAACCAAGGATAATTGCTGCACCGCCCGTCATGTATTCACAACCGTGGTCACCGACGCCTTCTACTACTACTTTCGCACCTGAGTTACGAACACAGAAACGTTCACCAGCCATACCGCGAATGAAAGACTCACCCGAAGTAGCACCGTAGAAACACACGTTACCAACCACGATGTTGTCTTCCGCGACAATGCTTGATTTTGCGTCTGGGTAAAGTACTAACGTACCGCCAGATAAGCCTTTACCCCAGTAGTCATTCGCATCGCCTTCCACTTCGAACTTCACGCCTTTAGCGAGAAATGCACCGAATGACTGACCCGCAGAGCCTTTGAACTTCACGTTCATTGGCTGAGGTAGACCCGCATCTTTGTACACTTTCGAGATTTCGTTCGACAACATGGTACCTGCAGAGCGGTCCGTGTTGACGATAGGGAACTCGGCATTCACCGCCTCGCCTTTCTCGAGAGCAGGAATCGCCGCTTGAATCAGCTTACGGTCTAGTACCGATTCCAGATTGTGGTTCTGTTGCGTTTGGTTATGGATACCGTCTGACTCACGTGGTTGTTCAACGTGTAGAACAGGAGACAGATCTAGGTTCTTGTATTTCCAGTGAGAAACGTCTTGGCGAATCTTCAGCTTCTGACCTTGGCCGACCATCTCATCGATAGTGCGGAAGCCAAGTTCAGCCATGATTTCACGTAGACCTTGTGCCATGTATTGGAAGAAGGTTACGACGTCTTCTACGCGGCCATCAAAGCGCTCGCGAAGCGTCCTGTTCTGAGTTGCGATACCAACAGGGCAGGTGTTCTTATGACACTTACGCATCATGATACAACCTTCAACCACCAAGGCTGCGGTTGCCACGCCCCATTCTTCTGCACCAAGTAGTGTTGCCACTGCAAGGTCGCGAGGTGTTTTCATCTGACCATCCGCTTGAACCACGATACGGTTACGTAGACCGTTCTTTAGTAGCGTTTGGTGTGTTTCTGCCAAACCAAGTTCCCAAGGAAGACCAGTATGACGGATTGAAGACATTGGGGATGCACCAGTACCACCGTCGAAACCTGCGATTAGTACAACGTCTGCTTTCGCTTTCGCTACACCGGAAGCGATCGTACCTACGCCAGCTTCCGATACCAGCTTCACGTTTACACGACCCGCGCGGTTCGCGTTCTTCAAATCGTAGATAAGCTGAGCCAAATCTTCGATTGAGTAGATATCGTGGTGTGGTGGTGGCGAGATAAGACCGACGCCCGGAGTTGAGTGACGTGTAGCACCGATCCAGTCATCTACTTTATCGCCTGGTAGCTGACCACCTTCACCTGGTTTCGCACCTTGAGCCATCTTGATTTGTAGCTCATCAGCGTTGGTTAGGTAGTAAGAGGTTACGCCGAAACGACCCGAAGCTACCTGTTTGATTGCAGAGCGTTCCCAATCGCCGTTCTCTTTGCGCTCGAAACGCATTGGGTCTTCACCACCTTCACCAGAGTTCGATTTTGCGCCAAGGCGGTTCATCGCAACAGCCAATGTGGAGTGTGCTTCGTAAGAAATAGAACCGAATGACATTGCACCGGTCGCGAAGCGTTTCACGATGCTTTCAATTGGCTCGACTTCGTCGATAGAGATAGAACCAGCTGGGTTCTTAATGAATTCTAGCTGGCTACGCAGAGTTACCGCGTTGTCACCTTGTTTATCGACTGCTGTCGCGTACTGCTTGAACTGATCGTAGTTCTTGTTGCGCGTAGACTCTTGCAGTAGCGAGATGGTTTCTGGGTTGAAGAGGTGCTTCTCACCTCGCTGTTTCCATTGGTAAACACCACCCACATCCAGCATTTGAATTGGGATTTCGCGTTGTGGGTAACCGATGCGGTGACGAACGAGCACTTCTTTAGCGATATCGTCAAGGGTGAGACCTTGGATACGAGAAACTGTACCTGTGAAGTACTTATCTACCACTGACTTATGAATACCTAAGGCTTCGAAGATTTGCGCACCGTGGTACGACTGCAGGGTTGAGATACCCATCTTCGAGAAGATCTTCAGAAGACCGCCATTGATCGCTTTACGGTAGTTGTTGAACAGATCGCGAGGGTTCGCTTCTGGATCCAGCTTCTTCGTACGCTGAAGCTCAATGATGGTTTCAATCACTAGGTATGGGTTAACGGCGTTGGCACCGTAACCAATTAGCGTTGCAAAGTGGTGCGTTTCACGCGCGTCACCGGTTTCAACCACGATGTCACACTTCGCACGTAGGCCTTTACGGATCAGGTGGTGATGTACTGCGCCAACTGCCAGCATTGCTGGGATAGCGGCGTGGTTTGAGTTCACTGCACGGTCAGTTAACAGGATGATTGAGTAACCATCAATAACCGCATCTTCTGCGTATTGGCAGATACGTTTTAGTGCGCGCTCAAGCTTGCCTTGGTCTTCACTGGCTTGGAATACGATATCCAGTGTCTTCGCCTGAAGATGCTCGTTGTCAATAGCACGCAGTTTCTCAAGCTCAGAGTTCGCCAGAACAGGCGATTCCAATTCTACTTTCTGACAGTGAAGTGGTGTTTCAGTCAGAAGGTTTTGGTCTTTACCCAAGTAAGTGTTCAGCGACATAACCATACGCTCACGGATCGGATCGATCGGTGGGTTAGTTACCTGTGCGAACAGTTGCTTGAAGTAGTTTGAAAGATGTTGAGACTGATGAGATAGAACCGCAAGAGGCCAGTCTGCACCCATGGCTGATAATGGCTCTTTCGCATCATTCGCCATTGGAACGATGATTTCGTTCACTTCTTCAGTACTTACGCCAAACGCTTGTTGGCGGTGTAGAAGATGTTCTGGCTTAGGTTGGCTGAATTGGTTGCTCGCATCTGGCAGCTTCTTCAAGCTCAGTAGGTTTTCTTCTACCCACTTTTCGTAAGGCTGCGCTGTTGCGATGGTGTCTTTCACTTCTTCATCAGAGATGATGCGACCTTGCTCTAAGTCTGCAACGAAGATGCGACCTGGTTGTAGACGACCGCGGAACTCAACGTTCTCTGGCTCAATATCCACAACACCAGATTCTGATGCCATTACTAGGAAGTTATCTTTGGTCACTGTGTAGCGAGAAGGGCGCAGACCGTTACGGTCGAGTGTCGCACCAACTTGAACACCATCAGTAAAACATACTGAAGCCGGACCATCCCATGGTTCCATGATGTTCGCGTGGTACTGATAGAACGCGCGACGCTTAGGATCCATGTTTTTGTTTTCTTGCCATGCTTCCGGGATCATCATCATCAATGCGTGCGGCAGGCTGCGACCAGAAAGAACTAGGAGCTCAAGTGCCATATCAAAGTTAGATGAATCCGAACTGCCTTCCTGACAAATAGGAAGCAGCATGTCGATTTCAGCCTGGGTAAATAGATCGGATTCAATGATCGCCTCACGGGCTTTCATCCAGTTCAAGTTACCTCGAACTGTATTGATTTCACCGTTGTGGGCAATGTAACGGAAAGGTTGTGCAAGACGCCATTTCGGGAAGGTGTTGGTAGAGAAGCGAGAGTGTACCAGTGCCAGTGCGGTCACCATGGTCGGGTTTTGCAGATCAAGGAAGTACTGAGGGACTTGCTCGGTCGTTAACTGACCTTTGTACACCAATGTCTTGTAAGACATTGAGTTAATGTAGAAGTCATCACCAATGTTCGAAACGCTCTCTAGGCAAACACGTACAGTGTAGTTACGAAGTACGTACAGTTTGCGCTCTAGCTCTTCAGGTGTGATACCTGGACCACCAGAGATAAACACATGCTCAAACTGAGGTTCTGTGCTTAGCGGGTCGGCACCGATCATCGAGTTATCGGTTGGCAAAACGCGGTAGCCAATAACTTCAAGGTCTAGACGCTGAGCATTGCGTTCTAGAATGTCACGGCATTGTTCGCGTTTGTATTCGTCTTTCGGGAAAAGTACGACACCCACACCATACTTTTCAAATGAAGGTAGTTTAATGCCGAGCTTAACGGCCTCTTCTAATAGGAATTCATGAGGTTTTTGTAGCAAGATACCCGCACCATCACCGCTGCATGGATCACAACCTTGACCACCACGGTGCTCCATGCGAGCTAGCATATCCAATGCTTGAGTCACTACTTCATGAGATTTACGGTTTTTAAGGTGAGCAACAAAACCGATACCACACGCGTCATGCTCCAATTCAGGAGTATATAGACCCTGTGGATTTTGCTCTCTATCTACCATAGATACATCCTTCCAGTTCAATGTCGACGCAAAAGCACCAGGCAGGCAAATGCCACCTAGACCATTGATTACGTCTTGTCCTTTATATTTATTATCGCCACCGATCTAGGTTGACCGATCTTGATTCCTTTCCGTATCTCGCAGGAAAAGTTTTGCGAGAAAAACAATCCTTGGTGGTATCCCTTTATTTATTGCCACTATTTAGTGATTTATATAGGTAGGAGTGGGATAACACCGACAAATCCCGCAGTGTACTTTGTAATAAAAGTCACAAAAATAACGGGGTTGTGTAAGTATCCTACAATTTTGTCACTTCAGAATGCAATGAAAAAGTCGACGTTGTGACCCAATTTTTTCGTTTAATTATGCATTTTTAGTTTAACATTTACGCAACATGAACGTTTTTTATCTGTATTTATGCAGGTTTATTGATTTTGAGCCGTATGAGGTTTGTTTGAATTGACTAGTATTGTGTGTTTTTTCTTGCAGGGATGTAATTTATTTACACAGATCGTAGTGAGATTGATTACGGTTCATTGTTGGTGAGAATTTATGCAGTTACATGAGTTGGTCAATACAATCGGCCAAGATCTTCAGCGTCGATACGGTGAAAAAGTCCATAAACTAACGTTGCACGGTGGATTTAGTTGCCCTAACCGAGATGGCACGATTGGTCGGGGAGGATGTACTTTTTGTAATGTGGCTTCGTTTGCGGATGAAGAAGTACAGATAAAAAGTATTCACGATCAGTTGAAAGATCGTGCGGGCGAAATTCATCGAGCGAAGAAGTATCTCGCTTATTTTCAGGCTTACACAAGTACTTATGCGGAAGTGCAAGTGCTGAAAAATATGTATGAAGAAGCACTAAAAGCGGCTGATATTGTGGGATTGTGTGTCGGGACTCGTCCAGATTGCGTGCCTGATGCCGTATTAGATTTACTGTCTGACTATGTAAAGCAAGGTTATGAAATTTGGCTAGAGTTAGGGCTTCAAACCGCTAATAACGACACCCTTAAGCGCATCAATCGCGGTCATGATTTCGAATGTTATGCCGAGATCACCAAGCGTGCGCGTGCGCTAGGTATTAAAGTCTGCACTCATTTAATTGTTGGATTACCGAAAGAAAGCCGCGACGATAACATTGAGACGCTGCAAAAAGTGTTAGCCGTGGGCACGGATGGCATCAAGTTACATGGTCTTCATATCGTGGAAGGCAGCACCATGGCGAAAGCGTGGCGTGCAGGACGATTAGAGGCGCCAGAGCTAGAAGAGTATGTCGCAATTGCCAGTGAGATGATTCGTATGACGCCACCAGACGTGATTTACCATCGGGTTTCATCAGCAGCTCGTAGACCTACCTTGTTATCGCCACTGTGGTGTGAAAACCGCTGGCTGGCGATGACTGAAATTGGTCGATCCCTCAGTGAACATGGTGCTCAAGGAAGCCTAACGGGAAACGCTTTTATCTATACTAAACCGGAATTAATAGCAGATCGCTCAATAAATAACTGATATATTTTAACCAGTTTTCTTTAAAAGTTTAAACGATGGATCAGTTACTCAATTGGCTTTGGGATGGTCAAGGCGGTTATGGCTATGTCGTCTTGTTATTAATTGCTAGCGTGTGCGCGTTAGCACTGATCTATTTGCACTTTCAAACATCACTTAAGCAACTCGTAACGGATTCACCCTATCCAGTCATAGTGCTGGATACTGGCCATGCTCAGATCTTGTTATCTAACCAAGCTGCGATGCAATTATTAGGTATTCGCTCTCTAGGCACGGGATATTTGTATCCCGCTTTATTCGATATTCGTGAGCTTGAGTCGTTTCTAGACAGTGTCTCTAGCCGTCATTTTAGCCAGCAGGTATTTGATTGGCGCTTATCTGAAAGCGAATCTATCAAGGTGGAGTTGTCAGGAAGAAAGAGTTTGCTGCGCAATCACCGTGTTTGGATCATCTACGCGCAGCCCTATCAATCCACTCATCAAGAGCAGCAACAAGAGCTTGCGCAATTAACGATTGCTCGTTCGGCACTAGACTCACTCTCTGAGTTAATTTGTACCCAAGATCGCCAAGGGAATTTATTAACGACGAACCGAGCATTTGATCAATTTTGGGAAGGGCGAAGGGAAGAAGCCTGCGCATCAAAGGTTTCCATGGGTGAGGCTAGCAGAAAGAGTGAGCGCAAGTGGACGACGGATCCACAAGGTCGCAGTTGCTTATTGGAAGTGAATCAAAATTCCCTTGTGTCACCGAGTGGTGAGCTGATCGGTACATTATCCATTAGTCATGATGTGACCGAGTGGCACAAAATGCAGCAGAACCTGAGAGATGAAATGGAGCGCCGTAAAGATACAGAAGTTGCGTTGGCGCAAAGGGATACCATCTTACAGACTATTCTTGACGCTAGCCCTGACTCTATCGGTATCTTCAATGAGAATATGGTCTATCAAGCGTGTAATAAACCGTTCGTTAATGCATTAGGTATTTCAGACGTGTCTGATTTGATCGGTAAGCGCCTTCAAGATGTCATTCCTGAAGAGATGTACGCTCGCTTAGCTGCTAGTGATTTAGATGCATTGCGTCAGTCAGAACCTGTCCGATACATAGATAAAGTCGTTAGCAGTGATGGCAAAAGTACGTGGTTTGATGTGGTGAAATCGCCCTTTAAAGATAAAGCTTCAGGAACGAATGGTGTGCTGATCATGGCGCGTGATATTTCTGAACGTTACCTTGCCGAACAAAAGTTGGAGAGAGCTAATTTAGAGTTAGAAAAGTTGAGCTTTATGGATAGCTTAACTCAGGTATCGAACCGACGCCGCTTCGATGAACAACTGCAGGTACTATGGTACCACCATGCCCGCGAAAAGCTGCCGCTCACTATCATGTTGTGTGACATCGACTTTTTCAAAGATTACAACGACTGTTACGGCCATCAGCAAGGTGATGAAGCATTGGTCAGTGTTGCTACCGTATTCACAAAAGTCATCAATCGCTCTTCTGATTGTGTTGCGCGTTATGGTGGTGAGGAGTTTGGTTTTATCCTGCCGAATACCACAACGGAAGGCGCGAGCAATGTAGCGCAGCGTATTCATGAACAAATTCGGCAACTCGATATGGAGTACGACAGCTCAGAAGCTTCGGAACGTCTCACGGTCAGTATCGGTCTTGTCTCTTATATTCCTCAACATGGTGATGAACCGGAAATGGGTATTGCCATGGCTGACAGTGCGCTATACCAAGCCAAAGCGGATGGACGTAATCGCACCTGTATTCACCCAAGTTCTTGCTAACGCTTTGTGACCGCTTGCTCTAAGTTGATAGCTGATTGTTTAAATCGCCGTATTAAACACGTTAAACTTACCGAAGCCTGTGCGTTCGTTGGTTAACTTATCTTTTTATCTTGTTTAGCAAGCGCAGTTCGCACTACGTATTTTTTACTAATCACACAGACCTAAATTGCGTTAGGCCGAATATGTCTGCTCGTTTTTATCATTGAAGGGCAACATCTAGCCAGCACCATGGAGTAGTTAATGAAACCCATGAAAAATCTCGCCCAGTATTATGTCGACTTGCTAGTTAAACTGGGGATTGTTCGTTTCTCGATTTTGCTGGCCCTTGCGCTGGTGGCATTAGCCGTTGTGGTGCAGGTGGGGATTACTTTAGCTCTCAAGGGGCGAGTCGATGATATCGACATTGTCCGTTCGGTGTTTTTTGGTCTCTTGATTACACCTTGGGCGGTTTATTTTCTTTCTGTTGTTGTTGATCAGCTAGAAGAGTCTCGCCAGCGTTTAACCAAGTTGGTGTCCAAACTAAAAGACATGCGCTCGCGAGACCAAGAACTGAATTATCAACTGCAACAAAACATCGAAAAGCTCAACCAAGAAATTGAAGAGCGCATTAAAGCAGAAGAAGCTCGTGAAGAAGCAATGCAAGATCTCGAAAACGAGGTGTTCCAACGAGAGCGTACTCAGTTAGAGCTGGCGGAACGCACTGCACTACTGCGTTCATTTATTGATGCCTCGCCAGACTTAATTTACTACCGCAATGCCGATGGTGTGTTCTCCGGTTGTAACCGGGCAATGGAAGAGCTAACAGGCAAGAAAGAGCACCAGTTAGTCGGATTAAGCCCTTGGGATGTGTATAGCAAAGAAATCGCTGAGCACATCGTTGATACTGACCAAAAGGTCTTCGCCGATAATCAAGCCATCACTTACGAGCAGTGGCTAGAGTATCCTGATGGACGCAAACATTACTTTGAACTGCGTAAAGTGCCGTTTTACAGCAAAGATGGTCGTCACCTTGGCTTGGTGGGCTTTGGCCGTGATATCACTGAACGTAAACGTCATGAAGAGTCGTTAGAGAAAGCAAGCCGTGATAAAACCACTTTTATCTCAACCATCAGTCATGAACTGCGAACGCCACTAAATGGCATTGTGGGTTTAAGTCGCATGCTTCTCGATAGTCCGTTGACAGAAGAGCAGCGCAAACACATGCAGACCATCAATGTGAGTGCGATTACGCTAGGGAACATCTTCAACGATATTATCGATATGGATAAGTTTGATCGCCGCAAGCTAGAACTATTACCTGCGCCACTTAACTTCGAAGACTTCGTCGCTGAGATTGAAAGCATCTCTGCTTTGATGGCGGAGCAAAAAGGGCTGCGCTTTGACTTAGAACGTTTGAGTGATTTACCAAAAGCAATTGAAGTGGATGCGACCCGTTTGCGTCAGGTAATTTGGAACTTGGTCAGCAACGCAATGAAGTTTACCAAAGAAGGTGGCGTTGTGATGACAGTGAGCGCGGATGTCGAAGACGATTTTGCCACCATTATTATGGAAGTGGAAGACACAGGTATTGGCATACCAGAAGACGAGCTCGATAAAATCTTTGCCATGTATTACCAAGTGAAATCAGGTAAAGACAACCTACATGCTGTCGGGACTGGTATAGGCCTGGCGGTATCAAAACAGCTGATCAATATGATGGATGGTGACATTACTGTCGCCAGTGAGGAAGGTTTTGGTAGTACTTTTACCGTATCGATTCACGTTCCTATTGTGGAACTCGAAGAGCCAGTCATTGATGCAAAACGCGATAATGTGCATCTCAACATCTTTATGGTCGAAGACATTGAGCTTAACGTCACTGTTGCCAAATCGTTGCTTGAGAGCTTAGGGCACTCCGTTACCGTGGCGATGACGGGACAAGAAGCGCTCGTGAACTTTGTGCCAGAAAAATATGACTTGGCGTTGTTGGATATTCAGCTACCTGATATGACGGGGTTTGATGTCGCAAATTATTATCGCGAGCATTATAACAATCTGCCTCCATTGGTCGCCCTAACAGCTAATGTGATGAAAGATCGTCGTGAATATTTAGATAACGGTATGGATGATGCCATCAGCAAACCGCTTGCTGTGAATGCCATTCAGTCTGTAATTGATAAGTTCTTCGCGCATCAGGTAGAGCCGCAAGAGCAACCTGAGAGCATTCCAGAAACAGTGGAAGAGCCGACTCCTTCTCCTGTGATTGAGACACACTTGCTCGATATGGATATGTTAGAGTCTTACGTCGACATTGTTGGTGCCAAGCCGGTCTACGACAGCATAAAAATGTTTGAAGACATGATGCCAGACTATATTGATGTCTTAGACTCAAACATGACGGCGAAAGATCAAGATGGGATTGTTTCTGAAGCGCATAAAATTAAAGGCGCTGCAGGTTCGATTGGCCTCAAACGTATCCAAAGTGTGGCGCAGAAAGCGGAATCTCCCGATATGCCAGCATGGTGGGAAAACATTTCAGACTGGGTTGAAGAGATCAAAAATGAATACCAAAACGATATTCAAGTCCTCAAAAGTTGGTTGGAACAAAGGAAATAACATGAAAAAAATCGCACCGTTGGCGTTGGTTGTAGCATTGATGGCAGGCTGCAGTTCCGTTCCAAGTGTGAACTGGCAACAAAACAGTCAGATTACGATTAACCAGGTGAATGTCGAGCTCAAAAGTAACTTATGGGTGAACCTGATGCCGACTGTTGGGGAAGTACAAGAGCAAAGCATTCAAGGATCACTTTACCTTGAAGGAGACCAGTTACTCCCAGCCAACCTGACTGCCGAAGCGCTTATCATCAAGCAAGGGGAAAAAGAGTGGTGGGTGGATGAAGACTCTTTAGAAACTCGAACTCATAGTGAGAGCCAATGGGAAGTAGCCTTCACGTCTCAGGTAGACGCGGACACAGAAAAATCGGTTGATATCGCGGTACTTTTAGACGACGCAGGTAAACAGCGCTGGTTAGTGGAAAAATACGTGAAGATTAATAAGGTTTATTAGATTCAGTGATTGTTCGTTAATTGCTAAACCCAAAATAAAAGGGCTTGCTCAATGAGCAAGCCCTTTGCGTATTAGCGATTCAATTAGTCTTCTAGATCGCCACAGAAGCGGTAACCTTCGCCGTGGATAGTCGCGATGATTTCAGGAGTACCTGAAACAGACTCAAAGTGTTTACGAATACGACGAATCGTTACGTCTACAGTACGGTCATGCGGCTTAAGTTCACGGCCAGTCATCTTCTTAAGAAGATCGGCACGAGTTTGAATCTTACCTGGGTTCTCACAGAAGTGCAGTAGAGCTCGGAACTCAGAGCGAGGGAGCTTGTAGCTATCACCAGCAGGGCTTACTAGAGAGCGGCTGTTGATGTCCAGTACCCAACCATTGAATTCATACTTTTCTACTGAGCGTTTCTCTTCTTGCACCGCGTTAGAGCTCATTGAGCGGCTAAGTAGGTTGCGAGCACGAATAGTCAGTTCACGTGGGTTGAATGGTTTAGTGATGTAGTCATCTGCACCAATCTCAAGACCTAGGATCTTGTCCACTTCATTGTCACGGCCTGTCAGGAACATTAAAGCAATGTTCGCTTGTTCGCGTAGTTCACGCGCTAACAGAAGGCCATTCTTGCCTGGAAGATTAATGTCCATAATAACCAAGTTGACTGAGTTGTCAGACAACACTTGGTGCATCTCTTCACCGTCACTGGCTTCAAAAACAGCGTATCCCTCTGCTTCAAAAATACTCTTAAGAGTGTTACGAGTTACTTGCTCATCTTCAACGATAAGAATCTGCGGGGTTTGCATTGGCGGTACCTAAATTTGTGACAAAATTGTGCTAATAGAATAAATTCTAGGCAAAAATATAACATACAGGTAATGTGATTTTGATAATAAATCAAGTTGATCAAAAAAACACTTCTTTCAGTTATCCGCCCTCCATGGAATTTTGCCAACTCACCAGTATCCAATGGCGACGTTTATTCTAAAGGGCTTGTTTACCTTTCATTTCCTGCTTTCTGTGGGGCCTGAAACGTAAACACCCTAAGATATGGAGCGGATTTTATATTGTTAACAGCATGCTAACAATGCTCAAATGTTAATTCCATTCAGTTTGTTGATTTATATCAATTGATGAAATGTAACTGTTATTAATCGTTTAAGACTTATGATAGAAAAAAGTAATACGAACATAGACGCATCGTTATGGAATGCTTATTCAGAATCTTTTTTCAGATTCGAGGCCGAGTGGTGCGTTTCAAACTACGCTGTGATAACCGCTTGGAACCCATACAGTAATTTGCGGTCCAAAGAAGAGAACTGCATAAGCAATCAAGCATTAGAAACACTGCTACAGCACGTTAATTACGCGCCTATCACAGTAGGTGACAGCTCTTTTACATGGTATGAGGAAAGCTTTGCCGTCGAGTTATCACCAGAGGCGGCGGTCGCATTGGCGAATGACTTTCAGCAAAACGCGATTTACTACGTCATTGATGATCAACTTTACCTTATTGCGTGCTCACAGCCGAAAGTGTTGCATAAGTTAGGCTCCCTTAAGCCTCGACTCGTATAGGAAAGGATACTACTCACTGAAGCACTGCTTGGGTGAGAAAATTCACGGAGGAAATATGAGAGACATTACACCCGATATTTGTGACCAATTTGAAGACCAAGTTACCCTGCTTACTTTGCCACTGCAGAACTTTGGTCAACGCACCGCTTTTTACGGAGAAATTGTCACAGTGCGTTGCTATCACGACAACTCAAAAGTACGTGAAGTACTGGGCGAAGATGGGACGGGGAAAGTATTGATTGTTGACGGACATGGTTCGTGTCAGAAAGCATTGCTTGGCGATCAATTAGCAATACTCGGAATAGAAAATGGGTGGGAAGGCATTATTGTCTATGGTGCAATACGCGACGTAGCACAAATATCTCAGATGGACATTGGTGTGCAAGCACTTGGTACCAATCCGTTTAAGACAGAGAAGCGAGGTATGGGAGAGGTCAATGTGACCTTAACGATGCAAAACCAAATCGTGCAGCCGAAGCATTATGTGTACGCTGATTGGAATGGTGTGTTGATTTCAAAGCAAAAATTAGATTTCTAAAAACGAAAGCCTAAACCTACCTCAATACCTTGTTGCCAATCTTGGTAATCAAGAGTCGCGTGAAAATCCAGTTTATCGGTGATTTTTACGCGACTTGAGACTTCAGCTGCGAGGCTGCTGTCTTCTTGGCGAATACCTTCCGTAGTCTCATTCTTGTAAGAGCGAACCGTACTTTTTAGTGTGACACGATCATTGAAGTGATAGCTGATCCCACTCAAAAAACCGCTTTGGTTTTGGGTTGGAGAGTTGTTGACTCGTGCACCGACGTAAACGTCTACGGAGTCAAAGAGTTCGTACGCATAACCCGTGTCGATATTCCAAACATCGAAACTGTCAGATTGATAGCTGTCGCTGGAAATAAATAGTTTATGAGGAGAAGGGGATGTTTTGCCTGGAAGAGGCGGAAGCTCGTTTGCTAGACAAACGCCAGGCACAAAAAACAGCAACAGAAAAAGCCCTCTTTTCATGCTCACCACTCCTTGTGTCAACTTTTTTATTAGTATGTGCCCAAAGCTTCTCACTATTAAAGCATAGAATATGAAAGCTAGCTCACCTATTTTCTAAATAATTCGATCCTGTGAACATAGGTCACAGTTAAGTTGTTGTTAAGTGTCAACAACTCCCTTTCATAATTTGATCTTACGCTTTATGACGAAGATCAGACTAGTTATGGAGTAAAAAGTGAGACTGATGACGATGGGATGAGCCCCCTACAAAAATAAGCGACAGATTTCCTAACGAGCAATAACATCCAATTAGCTTTAAATATCAATAAGATTGCTTAGCAGAAATCGCTGTAAGACTGAAAAACAAACAATTTTTTGTTGACTATGAATCGGAAACTCGGTAAACGTAGAGTTAAGCAAACACAATTAACGTTGAATATTTATTTATGCCATCTAACAGCCTAGTAGTAATGACCACGACCATTATTATTACCGACACGACACATGTTGGGGCAGGCTGCTGAGCGAAAGAAATTCACAAAAAAGGCCTGTATCCAACAAGATACAGGCCTTTTTTTATGCTTTTTTATCCAGAATTTAGACAAGTTTGAGAAGATATACCGGAGGAAGGGATGCGAGTATTGAAGTTTGGCGGTTCATCACTAGCTGATGCAGATCGCTTTTTAAGAGCGGCAGACATCATTGCCAATAACGCTCAACAAGAAGAAGTGGCGGTTGTTCTTTCAGCCCCAGGTAAAACAACAAATAAGTTGGTTGCGGTCATTGAAGGCGCGTTGCGCAATGGTGAAGCAGAGCTGCAAATAAAAGAGTTGGATGAATCGTTTAAAACGCTATTCACTCAAATCCAAGCAGTACTACCCAATATTGATGGCTCAGCTTTCGATAACCAAGTGAAAACCTCGCTATCTCAATTACGTCAATTTGTTCACGGCATCAATCTATTAGGTATGTGCCCAAACAACGTAAATGCGCGCATTATCAGTAAAGGTGAGCGTGTTTCCATTCAGTTGATGAAAGCTGTCTTGGAGGCGAAGGGACAACAAGCGAGCTTGATCGATCCTGTCGAGTATCTGTATGCCCAAGGTGATCATCTTGAAGCTATGGTTGATGTGGATATTTCAACGCAAAACTTCCGTCAAAACCCCCTTCCTCAGGGCCACGTGAACATTATGCCGGGCTTTACAGCTGGCAACGAAAAAGGAGAGCTTGTCACGCTGGGTCGTAATGGCTCTGACTACTCGGCAGCGGTTCTTGCAGCTTGCTTACGCGCAGACTGCTGTGAAATCTGGACCGACGTTGATGGTGTATACAACTGTGACCCACGTTTAGTCGAAGATGCTCGCCTACTTAAATCACTAAGCTACCAAGAAGCGATGGAGCTTTCTTATTTTGGTGCTTCCGTTCTGCACCCGAAAACCATCGCCCCTATTGCTCAATTCCACATTCCATGTCTGATCAAAAACAGCTTTAACCCTCAAGGTGCAGGTACTCTTATCGGCCAAGATACTGGTGAAGATAATCTTGCGATCAAAGGTATTACAACACTTAACGACCTAACCATGGTTAACGTATCAGGCCCTGGTATGAAAGGCATGGTAGGCATGGCGAGCCGTGTATTCGGTGCGATGTCGTCTGCTGGTGTATCTATTGTTCTGATCACTCAGTCTTCTTCTGAATACAGCATCAGCTTCTGTATTGAGGCTGAAGATAAAGCGAAAGCGCAGCAAGTGCTGGCAGATGCGTTCGAGCTAGAACTGAAAGATGGCTTACTAGAACCGGTCGAGTTTATTGATAATGTTTCAATCATTACGCTTGTTGGTGACGGTATGCGCACATCGCGTGGTGTGGCTTCTCGCTTCTTCTCTTCTCTTGCTGAAGTGAACGTGAATATCGTGGCGATAGCACAAGGCTCATCAGAACGTGCGATTTCTGCCGTTATTCCAGAAGACAAAATTTCTGAGGCGATCAAAGCGTGTCACGAAAACCTATTCAACTCGAAACACTTCCTCGATGTGTTCGTTGTTGGTGTTGGTGGTGTGGGTGGCGAGCTGGTGGATCAGATCGAACGCCAACAAGTCAAACTTGCTGAGAAAGGCATTGTGATTCGAGTTTGTGGTTTAGCAAACAGTAAAGGTCTTTTGCTTGATAGCGAAGGCTTGCCGCTCGAGCACTGGCGTGATCGTATGTCAGCAGCAACAGAAGAGTTCAGCCTAGCGCGTCTGATTTCTTTGGTACAACGCAATCATATTATCAACCCAGTATTGGTTGATTGTACTTCCAGTGAAGACATTGCTAAACAATACGCCGACTTCCTAGCGGCAGGTTTTCATGTTGTAACACCAAACAAAAAAGCAAACACAGCAAGCATGGCGTACTACCATCAGCTTCGCGATGTGGCTCGTAGCTCCCGTCGTAAATTGATGTATGAAACAACCGTAGGTGCAGGCCTACCGGTTATTGAAAACCTGCAAAACCTAATTTCTGCAGGCGATGAACTGGAGCGTTTCAGCGGTATTCTTTCCGGTTCTCTTTCTTATATTTTCGGTAAGTTAGATGAGGGAATGAGCTTAAGTGAAGCGACGAATATCGCAAAAGAAAATGGCTTTACTGAACCAGATCCTCGTGATGATCTGTCTGGTATGGATGTCGCGCGTAAGTTGTTGATCCTAGCTCGTGAAGCGGGCATGTCACTAGAGCTTGAAGACGTTGTTGTTGACCAAGCGCTACCGCCAGGCTTTGATGATTCAGGCAGTGTTGATGAGTTTATGGCGCGTCTCCCAGAAGCGGACGCTTACTTCAAAGAGTTATCGGCTAAAGCAGCAGAAGAAGGCAAAGTACTGCGTTACGTTGGTGAAATTAACGAGGGCAAGTGCACAGTAAGCATCGCTGCGGTGGATGAAAACGATCCGATGTATAAAATCAAAGACGGTGAAAACGCACTGGCATTTTACAGCCGTTACTACCAGCCAATCCCACTTGTGTTGCGTGGCTATGGCGCAGGTACTGAGGTAACGGCTGCGGGTGTATTCTCTGACGTGATGCGTACTTTAGGTTGGAAACTAGGGGTATAACAAGAATGAGTTCAAGTGATATGGATGTAGTGGTTTATGCCCCAGCATCAATTGGTAATGTAAGTGTTGGTTTTGATGTGTTGGGGGCGGCGGTGTCCCCAGTGGATGGGACCTTGCTAGGTGACAGAGTGCAAGTTAAGGCAGGGACTGAGCCGTTCAGTCTGAAAACTGCGGGTCATTTTGTTTCTAAGTTGCCTACAGAGCCAAAAGAAAACATCGTTTACGATTGTTGGCTGGTGTTTTCTCGCGAGCTAGATAAAAAAGGTGTTGAGCTAAAACCACTTGAAATGACGCTAGAAAAGAACATGCCAATCGGCTCAGGTTTAGGCTCAAGTGCATGTTCTATCGTGGCGGCGCTGGATGCCTTAAACCGATTCCATGGTCAACCGCTGAATGAGACTGAGCTGCTAGCACTGATGGGGGAAATGGAAGGCAAAATCTCTGGTGGTATTCACTACGATAACGTCGCGCCGTGTTACCTTGGTGGTGTTCAGTTGATGCTTGAAGAGCTTGGTATCATCAGTCAAGAAGTGCCTTGTTTTGATGATTGGTACTGGGTCATGGCGTATCCGGGAATCAAAGTATCAACAGCAGAAGCGCGTGAGATCCTACCATCTCAATACCGCCGACAAGATATCATCGCTCATGGTCGTCACCTTGCGGGCTTTATTCATGCGTGTCATTCTGGTCAGCCAGAACTTGCTGCAAAAATGATCAAAGACGTGATCGCAGAACCGTATCGTGAGAAACTGCTTCCGGGCTTTGCGAATGCACGTCAATACGCTGCATCAGCAGGTGCGTTAGCAACCGGTATTTCTGGCAGTGGTCCAACACTGTTCAGTATTTGCAAAGAGAAAGATGTCGCTGAGCGAGTTGCTCGCTGGTTAGAACAGAACTACGTACAAAACGAAGAAGGATTCGTCCACGTTTGTCGTCTAGATAAGCAGGGTTCGAAAGTAACAGGAAGTGAGCTATGAAGCTTTACAATATAAAAGAAAATGATGAACAAGTTTCCTTTGGCCAAGCCGTTCGCCAAGGGTTAGGCCGTAACCAAGGTCTATTTTTCCCATCGGAATTACCAAAGTTTGAAGACGTTGATGCGCTACTGGCAGAAGACTTTGTTTCTCGTAGCACTAAGATTTTATCAGCGTTTATCGGTGATGAGCTGGCGGAAGAGCAAGTCAACGCGCTTGTGGACGCAGCGTTCCAATTCCCTGCGCCAATCAATCAAGTCAAAGACGGTGTTTACGCGTTAGAGCTTTTCCATGGTCCAACGCTGGCATTTAAAGATTTTGGCGGTCGCTTTATGGCGCAATCTCTTGCGGCGGTATCGGACGGTGGCAAGATCACTATTCTGACTGCGACTTCTGGCGATACTGGCGCAGCCGTTGCACACGCTTTCTATGGTATGGAAGACATCAACGTTGTGATTCTTTACCCGAAAGGCAAGATCAGCCCACTGCAAGAGAAGCTATTCTGTACGCTAGGCAAGAACATTCACACTGTCGCGATCGATGGCGACTTCGATGCGTGCCAGGCACTGGTTAAGCAAGCTTTCGATGATTCCGCACTGCGTGAAGAGATCGGCCTGAACTCTGCAAACTCAATCAACATCAGCCGTTTGATGGCGCAAATCTGTTACTACTTTGAAGCAGCTGCGCAAATGAGCAAACAAGAGCGTGAAAACCTAGTTGTGTCTGTACCAAGTGGTAACTTTGGTAACCTAACTGCTGGTCTACTGGCAAAAGCGCTGGGTCTGCCGATCAAACGCTTTATCGCTGCAACTAACGCTAATGACACGGTTCCGCGCTACCTAGAAACAGGTAAGTGGGAGCCAAAACCAACGGTTGCAACGACATCGAACGCAATGGATGTAAGTCAACCGAACAACTGGCCGCGTATTGAAGAGCTCTGCCGAGTGAAAGAGTGGGGCCTAGAGACACTAGGTAAAGGCGCGGTTTCAGATGAGCAAAGCGCACAATCTGTGAAAGACTTGTACTCATTGGGCTACTTATGTGAACCGCACGGTGCGATTGCTTACCGCGTTCTTGAAGAGCAACTGCAAGAAGGTGAAACCGGTCTGTTCCTATGTACTGCTCACCCTGCGAAGTTCAAAGAAGTGGTGGATGATATTCTAGAATCAGACATCGACCTTCCTGCGCCACTAGCGAAGCACGCTGCGATGGAGTTGCTATCGGAAGATCTCGACGCAGACTTTGATGCATTGAAACAAGTACTGCGCCGCGTACAGTAATTATTAAAATGATGAACGACGAAAGGTGAATGAGCAATCATTCGCCTTTTTTATTGTCGGTAAGTCTCGACTCTCTTTATGATTGAGAAATGAACTTAAAGATGGAAATAGAAGCATGCATTTTTTGATTTTTCTAGGCTCAGTAAGGGACAGCACACCGCCACGACCAGCCCGCTTGGGCATGCGAGTGAGTAGAGCTTGTGAAACGTTGTTTAAGAATCAGTATTCGCAACATACCGTCGAAATCATTGACCCATTGAACTACGACTTTGACGACGTGTTTAAGCCTGAGTTTGCTTACCATCGCGCTAAAGTGCCAGCCCACTTGAGAGAACTGGCAGACAAAATTAAAAGTGCCGATGGGTACGTGATGGTCAGTCCGGAATATAACCATTCGATGAGTCCTGCCTTGGCTAATATGCTTAACCATTTTGGTAGTTCGCTGTTTTCTTATAAGCCAAGTGCTATCGTGACCTATTCTGCTGGACAATGGGGTGGTGTTCGAGCTGCAGTGTCGATGCGTACCTTCTTATCTGAACTTGGATGTTTACCTGTCTCGGCGATGATTCACATTCCGAAAGCGCAAGAAGTGTTTGACGAACAGGGTGTCGTTGCGGATGAATTGCAGCAGACGCAGTGGGACAGCTATATGAATCGCGCAATACATCAACTCATTTGGTGGGCAGAAGGCGCTTCACAACAAAGAGAAAGGCTTGACCCAACCTCACTGGCTGAAGTGTTTAAGAAGGATCCGTCACAGAGAAATGCTCCGTAAAGGAACAGAACGGTTAGATGCATGGAAAAACAAAAAAAGCTTGGCCATTGAGACCAAGCTTTTTAAATGTGAGTAAGTCGATTTTATTGAGATTATAGCGTCTCAGTAAAAGTACGAGCGATGACATCACGTTGTTGCTCTGGAGTTAGCGAGTTGAAACGTACTGCGTAACCAGAAACACGGATTGTTAGCTGTGGGTATTTCTCTGGGTGTGCAACTGCATCTTCTAGTGTTTCGCGTTTAAGCACGTTCACGTTTAGGTGTTGACCGCCTTCGATGCGAGGAGCTGTTTCGATTGCTACTTCACGGCTTTCGTATTCACCTAGATCGCTGATTGCGATAACTTGGTCTGCTTCGTAGCCAGCAGTTGCAGCAACACAACGAGCTTCATTTTTTTCGCTATCTAATAGCCAGATAGAGTTTAGTAGGTCGTCGTTTGCCGCTTTTGTAATTTGGATACCTTGGATCATCACTATCTCCTAGACCACTTACGTGGTGATTATTGGTGTTAATTTTCGAATTTTCGTTGAGCTGAGTATTATATAGCTAATATCCACTATTTTAATATTGATTTAAGTCAAAAAACAACCAAAAACATTATTTTTATTAAGGTGATTTTGTTGAGTTAAATCAATAAAACCTTTGAAAACAAACTAATTACAATTTATTTGATAATATAAAAAATATTTAATAACTCATTTTGTTGTAAATTTACTACAAATTGAGCTTAAAGTTTAAACTGATTAACGCAACTATCTGTATTTAGGTAGCAATACTGAAAGTCTAAAGTGATTAAATGACAAACATGAAAAACAAGCTTGGGAATAAACTCATTGGTGCACATGTCTCTGCTGCTGGTGGGGTCGACCAAGCGCCGTTGAGAGCTCGCGAAATTGGCGCGAATGCGTTCGCACTATTTACAAAAAACCAACGCCAGTGGGTGGCGAAGCCTTTAGAAGCAAAAACCATCAGTGCGTTTAAAGCGAACTGTAAAATGCTGGGTTTCGGCGCAGAACATATTCTTCCCCATGACTCTTATCTAATTAACTTAGGTGCACCAGAAGCGAATAAGTTGGATAAGTCACGCGCTGCATTCATCGATGAGATGGAGCGTTGTAATCAATTGGGTTTAACGTTGCTGAACTTTCACCCTGGGAGCCACTTAAAGAAAGTTTCTGAACAGGAGTGCTTAGCGACGATCGCTGAGTCGATCAATCTTGCGCACAAAGCGGTGCCGAATGTGATCGCGGTAATCGAGAATACGGCTGGTCAGGGTACAAACCTAGGTTGGAAGTTTGAGCATCTTGCTGAAATCATCGATCAAGTGGAAAACAAAGAACGTGTTGGTGTATGTCTCGATACTTGTCACACGTTTACCGCCGGTTACGATCTGCGTACTAAAGAGGATTGTGAGCATACCTTTGCTGAATTCGACCGTATTGTTGGGATGCACTATTTAAGAGCAATGCATCTAAATGATTCAAAAGTTGCGTTTGCCAGCAAAGTGGATCGCCACCACTCTTTAGGCAAAGGAGAGATCGGGTGGGATTGTTTTGAGTACATCGCGAAAGACCCTCGATTTGATGGTATCCCTCTGATTTTAGAAACAATTGATCCGGATATTTGGCAGCAAGAGATCAACACGTTGCGTCAATTCCATTTAGCGGCGATAGATAACCAATGATGTGAGCGCAGAGTTGGCACCTTTCTTTCTTAGCCACTTAAGTCAATTGGAATTAAGAAAGAAGGATGCCACTATGTCTCGACCACTCTCTTTTGCTTCTTACGCATATAGCCGCCGCGTGCTTCGTTTGCCGATGCCTAATCGTCACATTACCGGACAGGGGCATTTTCGAACGCCACAGAAGCATTAGTCTTTTTTTACTGTTCTCAAGTTCGTGGTAAGTTTTTGTTTGTTTGGGTTTCGCTCGTTAGAATAGAAGCAAAATTTAGGACAGGAACTTTCCATGAATCAGTCACCCACTTGGCACGATGTGATCGGCGAAGAGAAAAAACAGAGCTACTTTGTAGATACTTTGAATTTTGTAGAAGCAGAACGCGCCGCAGGCAAAGCGATTTTTCCGCCAGCGAAAGATGTCTTTAACGCGTTTCGATTTACCGAGTTTAACGATGTTAAAGTAGTGATTCTGGGGCAGGACCCATACCATGGCCCAAATCAGGCACATGGTTTGTGCTTTTCTGTTCTTCCTGGAATCAAAACACCACCATCACTCGTTAATATGTATAAAGAGCTGGCTCAAGATATTGAAGGGTTCCAAATCCCTCAGCATGGATTCTTACAAAGCTGGGCAGAGCAAGGTGTATTGTTGCTCAATACAGTATTGACGGTTGAGCAAGGTAAAGCGCATTCACATTCAAAAACGGGGTGGGAAACGTTCACTGACCGAGTGATTGAAGCGATAAACCAGCATCAGGAAGGCGTGGTGTTTTTATTGTGGGGCTCTCACGCTCAGAAGAAAGGGCGCTTTATTGATCGCAATAAACATCATGTGTTAGCCGCACCACATCCATCACCACTCTCAGCACACCGAGGTTTTTTTGGTTGTAAGCATTTCTCTCAAGCAAACCAGTTACTTGCCTCGCAAGGAAAAGCACCAATCAACTGGCATTTGCCATTAACTGTATAAAAGAAGAGACAGCGATAATGCTACCATTATCGCTGTTTTTTTGAGCACGCTCGAGGCTGATGGCAAATTTCTCATGTACACTTATTAAAAGTAGGTGTTAAGGAGAGACGCTATGATGATCGAAAGAATTCGACGCGAACACGGCTATATGGTTCGTCTGTTGGCGATACTGCGCCATAAACTTAATGAGATAAAAGAAGAACGTGCGATCAACTACGCATTAGTAAGCGAGATAGTTGATTACCTCTCTAATCATTCAGAAAAAGTTCACCATCCGAAAGAAGATATTCTCTATCACCACTTTCTTGAGCACTATGGTAAGCAACAGACCATGGAAAACTTAGAGAAAGAACATCAAGAGTTAGCAAGTAAAACCAAAGAGTTTGCTTCCTTGATAGAGATGATCCTGCAGGATGCAGTTGTGCCTCAAGACATGTTTGTGGCCCACCTAGAGGACTTCATTGAATCACAAAGACGCCACTTGGAGTTAGAGGAGCGAAAAATCCTGCCTCTCATTGAGGAGTTATTCACTACCGAAGATTGGCAGCATGTTGAAAGCTTATGGAGCGTCAGTGAAGATGACCCAGTTTTTGGTGACACTATTGCCGATCGTTATAAACAGTTAGCTGAACGTGTGCGTCAAAGTGATGCTGAGTATGTTTAAGTGTGTGCGATAAAACCTGAGCGAGCGAAAGTATCACTCGGGTTTGTTAGCTGCATTTCTTATTTATTGAGAATTGGACGTAAATTTATCGTTTGCGCTTCTCGACCAAAAGACGGGAAAATTCCTATTGAGTAATAACGGTACTCATACTCAAATCCTGGCGCTTAAACTCAAGTCGTTTACGGTTACTGTAAACAAAAACAAAAGGCACCCTTAAGGTGCCTTTTGTTTGAATTAGAGTTTAATGTCTTCCAAGTTGTAGTCGGTACAGGCATCAAGTTCGCGTAGCTCTTTAAGCAAATTGCGCCTGTCGTTCATCTCTTCTATTTCACGCCACTTTCGCTTTACTGGTTTGGCACGAGATTTGGTTGTTGAGGTAGTATCCAGATTAAAAATGTCATCTAGTTGAAAGCCTTCCATAAGCCACCTTTACCTTTCTTAAGCTAAACTGTTGTAACCAGTCCTTGTGGAGTTTTTTAAGTACCACAATAGCCGTGAGAATAACCATGATATATTTCGCATTTGTGTCGGTAGCATGACATTTTCGTGCAAAAATATTCTCAAAATCACACTTTTCATGGCAATGTTGTGGCTAAAAAATGCACAAACGATCTCAAGAAAACGATTAAATAGAGAGATTTTCAATGTTAATTCGATTTGGCGAGTGGGGGGACAGTGCAAAGGTCAAAGTTGCATAAAACCAGTTTGATGAAATAGTGTTCAATTAGATGGTAAGGCACTAGAGCAAATTTATGTAACACCTTGTGAATACTAGCTTGGTCTTAATTATATGGGTCTCCGTTCTGTTTGGTAGGCGATAATTATTTATGTTGGCATTTGGTAATTGAAATGTTGCGGTTTATGGGTGTTAAGTCTTCCATTTATGTTATTTTTTGGTGACTTTATAGTGAAAAATAACAATGTTATTATCATGATTGCATATTGATTTTTGCGCTCCTAGGTTGCATTATCCGCCCGTCAAAAAATACGCTGGTACGTAAAATGGATGCATGAAGCGACGTTTACGATTCTAGATTGCCCATAAACATTACTTAAAAAGCTAAGCACACTTTGACACTTAGCAGGCAATTTGGTGGATGGCTTGGACGCATAGACCGGCGCAACTCACTTTGAGGTACACATGACAGACTTAATCAATTTGATGAACGATCTCCTTTGGGGTTCGATTCTGGTTTATCTTCTTGTTGGTGTTGGTATTTACTTCACCGTTCGATTAGGGTTCATTCAGTTCCGCCATTTCGGCCACATGTTCTCTGTTCTTAAGAACAGTCGTAAAGCAGACAAAGCTGGTATTTCTTCTTTCCAAGCGCTTTGTACTAGTCTTGCTGCACGTGTTGGTACAGGTAACATGGCGGGCGTTGCAGTTGCATTGACTGCAGGTGGTCCTGGCGCGATCTTCTGGATGTGGCTGATCGCAATGCTTGGTATGGCAACGTCGTTTGCAGAGAGTACTCTGGCGCAGCTATACAAAACCAAAGATGATGATGGCAACTACCGTGGTGGTCCTGCCTACTACATGGAAAAAGGCCTGGGCATGCGTTGGATGGGCGTATTGTTCTCAGTTTTCCTAATCATCGCTTTTGGTTTGGTATTCAACGCTGTACAAGCTAACTCAATTGCAAATGCAATGAGCACCGCATTTGGTTGGAGTGACCTGTACGTTGGTATCGCGGTTGTAGTACTGTCTGCGATTGTAATTTTCGGTGGTATCAAGCGTATCGCAAAAGTCGCAGAGATGATCGTTCCGATCATGGCGCTGCTTTACTTGGCTCTAGCACTGTTCATCATGTTCTCTAATCTAGAGAAGCTACCTGATGTATTAATGCTTATCTTTAAGAGCGCATTTGGTCTGCAAGAAGCGGCGGCTGGTGGTCTTGGCTACGCGATTGCACAGGCAATGATTAACGGTATTAAACGCGGTCTATTCTCGAACGAAGCGGGTATGGGTTCTGCGCCAAACGCGGCGGCTTCAGCAACGCCTTACCCACCACACCCTGCATCTCAAGGTTATGTTCAGATGCTAGGTGTATTTATGGATACGATCGTTATCTGTTCAGCGACAGTGGCTATCATCCTGATGTCAGGTGAGTATGTCGGTCAAGCAACAGAAGTGACGGGTATCGAGCTAACTCAGCGTGCATTGAGCTCGCAAGTTGGTGATTGGGGTGGCATCTTTGTTGCCGTGGCAATCTTCTTCTTTGCATTTACATCAATCATCGCGAACTACTCGTACGCTGAAACGAACCTAATCTTCCTAGAGCACAACCATAAGGCGGGCCTAAGCATTTTCCGCGTTGTTGTTCTTGGTATGGTGATGTTTGGTGCACTTGCTTCGCTCCCAGTCGTATGGTCACTTGCTGATGTTTCGATGGGGCTGATGGCGATAGTCAACTTGGTGGCAATCATCTTGCTATCTGGCATCGTGATTAAGCTAGCAAAAGATTACAACCGCCAACTTGGTGAAGGTAAAGTACCAACGTTTGATGCGAATGACTTCCCTGAGCTGAAATCTCAGCTTGAAGAAGGCATTTGGTACAACGATAAAAAAGACTAAGTGAGCTATCACTCATAGTTGAAAGCTATTAGTACGATGTAAAAAGCCATGCAGACAATGCATGGCTTTTTTTACAGCCAACATATCTAAATAGTTGTTTGACATAGATAACAGTATCTATGTTTTTATTTGATTAATTTAGATTGATAGTCTAACTTTAATTTAGATGTTTTGATTGGGTATTGTATGGAACACTTTTACCACCTTGTAGCAACAAGTCGATCAATAGAAATTGGTGACATTGAGTTAGAAGATTCGCAAAACTCATCAGACTTTACTGTGAGTAAGCCTATGAGCTTTGATGGCGTTAACCTGTTATTTTCTTCTGATGGTGAGCCTGAGTTCTATGCCAATGCGTTTATTATGAGCCGTCGCATTGTCGAAGGAGTTAAAGATACTGAGCCAACTTCGTATGCTCTGCTTCGCTTTTTTCGTTATTTAGGGAAGAACAATCTCAATTGGAATGATGAGGATGAAGAACTTGAGCGTTACCCCATTTATCTCTTCAGAAACTATTTAGATAAACAGATTGCTAAAGGAAACATGCGCCGAAGTGTTGGGGCATCGACTTTATCTGTTATTCGAAGATTCTATGTATTTTGCTTGCGCCACGGTTATGTGGAAAATCTTCCATTTGAGGTGCATGGTCATAATAAATACGGTCAAATGCTGACGGACATCACCATTAAGAGTCCTAAGCAAGAGACCGACCTTACCCCTATGAATGACTTGGACATCAAGCATATTCGAGATAACTGGCATCGAGCAGGAATTTCAGGCGAGTTTCGGTTGTTGGTAGCGACTGCAATTAATTCTGGTCTAAGAGCGATTGAGGTTGCTGATATAAAACCTCGCCACTTCAAAGTCCCCAAGGGCTTTAAGGGTAAAACTTACACCGATATCAATATTGGCCCTTCTCATGGGTGTTATACCAAATACAGTAAAGACCGCACGATTTCGATGCCTGTTTGGTTAATGGAGCAAGTAACTCAATACTGTGAAAGTGAGCGGTACAAGGAGCGTAAACGGCTCTACTTTTTCAACACAGGTGATGAAGATGCGCCTGTATTTATTACAAAGGAAGGGAACCGTTTCAAAGAAGAGGGACAACGGTCAAATTCCATTGATACGCTTTGGGGACGGTTAAGAAATGCGATTAAGGAAAACTGTAACCCTCACTTCGACCACGATTTCCATGATACGAGAGCGACCTATGCGGCTAATAAGCTCGACCTCTTACTCAATATACCTGAATTGAGCACGACACAGGCACTGAAACTACTGAAAGATGAACTTGGACACAAGGACTTGTCTGTGACCATGCGTTATTTAACGCATTGGGAAGGCAACCCAACCAAGAACCAAGTGCCTGAGTTAATGATGGCGTTATTGGAAGAGGAACACATCATATGACGGAGAACTTCGACTCAGATAAGCCTGATAATGTTCGTACCTATCGCTCTATTCCGACCGATGAAATGCAATCAGACAACCCACTGTCCAAGATTCATCAATGGAAATATATCTGGGTATCAAGTACTGGGGTAAACTGCACATGTGACTTCAAAGAGTGGCTGCAATACAGCACCAAGGGGCATGTTTCTCTGCTGATTTCTAAGTTTGAACAATCAGGTTGGGCAGAGTCGAGTAAGGTACGAAACTTTACGTCTATTGGTAATATTTTAAAGCATAGCTTCAACAGCCAACCCCAAAAGCGTAAGTCTAAGGTCGAGTTTTCACCAGAAACGTGTGTGAACTATATTCAGGCTTCTTGGCTGTCTCAGCGAACAACAGGTGTCGGACTGCATGGCAGGCCGATTAAAGCCAAGACTTTGGGGTGGATGGCTTCAGTCTATAACTCAATCCTAAAGAAGTTTGGTTTTGGACAGATACCCAAAGCGAGTCGAAATCTTGATACCGCGAGTGGATCGTTAGATTCCAATAACTACACCAAAAAAGAGTTAAAGCGCATCGCTCGTGCTCTGTTGTCGGATAGGAAATTACTCTACAAAGAGTATTTGAATGAGGCTGCCAGCGAATATTATCGTGAAATTGCTTTTAATAAGCTGATTTCCAATGCGCTATTTCTCTATGTCTATTACACAGCCGCAGGGCAAGCAGAGGCGCTGAATACCTTTGTGGTAGAAGATGGTTGGAGTGTTGATGCTGTCGGTGGTAACCGAATCTCGGTAAAAGGCTTGAAAACCCGAGGATACAAAGAAGAGTCTCGCTCTTTCACTCCAAGGGCGGTATCTAAAACTTTTTTTGAAGAACACTTCGAATTGTCGAAGCTGAATGCTGTCGATTTGGGTCTGGATAAGCATTATCTCTTTAGACGACGCAATGGTAAGAAGCCAACGAATAACAATCTCGACCTATACATTTCAAGTCTAATGAGACGCTCCGTTTTACTGCAAACAATGAAAGCGGCAAATCCAGATTTTTCCTTAACCTGTGAGCGTTTGAAGTCATCCATTAAGCAGTACGCAGAAGAAAAACTAGGGCGACAAGGCTCAATGGAGAGCAATCGTAATTCATCTGAAAGCACATGGAATAATTCAGATTACAGCAAGAACTCAAAAGCAGTCGCACATCGTGAATTGGCTTTTGGAGCCGCCACACTCTTTGCCTTGGGCTGTAACCCAACTGGAGGGGTTACAGCAGCGATAGCAACAACGAAGGCGCAACGTTGTGAAGTTCTGTCTAGCGAAGAAGCCGATGCGCTTAGAGCGTCTTCTAGCGTGCCTGTGGACGATATTGCCAACGGCGGGGTATGTAAAGGTGAAGATGTTCCGCAAAAACGTGAGTTTCAAAAAAGCAATCTAGAGACTGGATTGTTAGATGATGACGATGTGAAAAATACCGCTTGTGGTTATGTCATCAAATGCTTCATATGCAGAAACTTTGCAGTCGTTGATGAGGTTCATGACATTTGGCGTTTGCTGTCGTTTGAGCTTCGTCTCAATGAGGCGGTAGCAGCCCATAAAAGCCTTGATCACTTCATCAAGAATTTCAGTGAGGTGAAGTCAGCGATTCGAGATATAAAGAAACGCTTCAAGAAAAGAAACCTCAAGGCAGCGGAAAAATACCTAGAGCGCCAAGGTTGCCACCCTCTTTGGGATGAAGATTCTATTCAAGATATTTTTAAGGGGTAAGTATGTACAGCATTAGCCATGACCACGCGCTGTTTGAAAAATACGCTTTGCCTAACAATGAAGCTTACCCTATGCCGACTGCGAAAACCGTAGTCAGCGTTAAGCGGGACGGCAGTCCTGCCTCTTACTTTGAGGATGATAACTGGGATTATAATGACCTGTTCAATACCAAGAAAGAGAATAAATCGAACTACACTCTAACGTTCCAAGCCAAGAAGCATAACCCCAAACTGCTTTTAGAGTTTAAGCAGCGAATGTATTGGTTGATATGGGGCGGCAAAGAAACCTTACTGAGTATGGAGGGGAAAACCTTTAGGAAGCTGGAGCATATAAGGATGATACAGGTATGGAACGACTTGCTATTACGAGTTTTTGCCAATACGTCTATCAACGCTTTTTCTTATATTTCAAATGACATTGTATTTTCGCAACTCAAAGAGTCACTACGTGGAGGGGGTGAAGAAAGTATTATCAGAAAACTGGACGCTCTCAATGTACTCACACAGGTTAACCTACACTTCCCTGAGAACGTTAGGTTTCAAATTCCCTACCAAGAGGGAGAGACAGGCAGAAAGGTTGCCAAGAAATATGCCGCTCATGGTAAAGGGCATTATCCTACTGTCATCCCCGTTATTTACGAGCAATACCTTTCTCGTTTAATTCAGGATGTGGAGTCTGCTTACCGAGACTTTTTGGGCGGGCGAGACCTCGAAGCGGATGTCGAGGCAGAGTATCGTTCATTACAGACTGAGCATGATATCGAACAAGAAATCGAAACTCTGTATCAGGAACTCATGGTCGATATTGAGGTTGAGGAAAAAGCAAAAAGCAAAGGCATTTCCCCTCAAGAGGTGCTTGATGACTATCGAGATAAAGCTAAGGTCGAGGTTAAGTCTACCTATCGCAATAAGGCCCATAGATGCGTTATTGATGTCTATAAAAAAGATAATGTCTTGTTAGATGTAAAAGCGTATGCCCAATCAAAAGGGTTGACTGAAAATCAAGCCACAGGTGCTTTTAGAATGATTGAAGTGGCGTGTTTTAGCGCTTGTTCGGCATTCACTGGAATGAGGATGAGTGAATTAACCCAGATTGATGGTGACTCATACAAAGAGATTGACATTGATGGGGTGAAGCTTTGCACAATGCGCTCTTGGACGGATAAGTTAGAAAAGCTAAGTCGTGAGGATGCGTGGGCGTGTGCGCCAATTTGTGAGAAGGCGTTATTAATACTCACTGTGCTCAATGATAAATATCGTTCTGTTTCTGGTGATATTCATCTCTCCCCACGCTTTTCGTTCAAAGGTGAAGGTAAGGGATGGACAGGCGAGACTATTCATCGTCAGTTAAAAGATGTTCAACTCAATACCCATAATTTACGTGTACTTTTTTACGATTACAGCCTTCATATCGATATTCGTTACCTTCCAGAAGAGATGGATGAGGTTTTTAACCTGTTAAATCCTATCGTCCACAAGAAGCTTAACCCGATACAGAAAAATGAGCGTGGAGAGCTGTACTGGCGTTTTAGTACCCACTCTTTAAGACGGACATTTGCTCATTTTGTGGTTGGTCATGGATTGGTTTCATTAGCCTCGTTGAAGCATCAATTTAAGCATATACACCTTGCAATGACGGCTATTTATGCGAGTCATTCTGAGGTTCTAACGCTATTAGGCATTCAAAATCCAGCCCAAATTAAAGAGCAGATCCAAAAGCAAGAAATAGAGTCTCACGCTGAGTACCTTAAGGATATGATTGAGCATCCAGAAGAACAATCTGGTGGCTTCATGATATCCATGAGCGGTGAGCCTATGGTGGTTGGTGACTCTAGGTTTAATCAGTTGGTTGAAGACACCAAAGGCGCAAACAAATCGACAGGGTTCGGTACTTGTTTTTCTGGTGTCTCATGTAGCATGGGGCATTTGTTTGAGCCATCTAAATGCGTCGGCAGGGACTGTGAGAACCTGAATGTAAACAAGGCTGAAGCTAATAACTGGGTCGTAAGGCGGGAGAGATGTATTGATAAAATTGAAAAAATGAAAGAAATGGGGATGTTCAATCGTAGCTCACTAGCCACGCAATTAAGTGATATTCGAACAGCCGAAAAAGTGATGGCTGACCACAACATTCAATTTGAAAAGTATCGAGTGGAGGCTCTGTAATGGCGACGGTTGCAACAAAGCTAGAGAATGCATTAAAGGCTCTTTTGAAGGAAGGAAAAAAAATCAGCCCTTATGCTGTCGAAAGGCGAGCAGGTGTTTCTAATGGTTCATTGAAGAATCATATTGTTCTGCTTGAGAAAGTGTTGGCGGAAAAAGAGAAGTACGCCACCGACCCAACTAATGTAGGGGTTGTAAAGGCTGAAGCTAATAAAGCTAAAGCAAAGGTTTCAAAGGATAAGTACCAAGAGATTTTGGATAAAAACGAAAAGCTTCGAGCTGAGAACGAGCAGTTCAAAGGTGAGCTGAAGGTAATGGCGGATAAAGTCGCTCAGATGACTTGGGAGTTGCACCGCTACAAAACCAAAACACGCAAAGACTCAACAAACGTACATAACTTGAAAGCATAAATTGAAGGGGCTAGGTCTAGGTTGTGGCATAGCTTGGTCTGTCACGTTTATGTCCATCTTCGTTTCAGCGTTGTCTGGCTGAAACGTTTTTTGCCCCATTGTGAGCTACGTGAACAATCTGCTTGACCTAATTTTTATAATGAGTGAAAGTTGCTGGAAATACCTGTTATTGTCTTTTGCTAACTTGTTGTTGATATGAAAACTAGTTTAAGTATTCGCACTTACACAAAGCGCTTTAGTCGCCATGTTCACGATAGCTATCATCAACTGATACTGCCTATTCAAGGTAATATTCATATTGATATGGATGGTTTCTTGGGTAAGGTGAATGCGTGGTGATCCTAAAAGGTGTAGCACATGGATTTAATGCTGATGAAGCAGCACGATTCATTGTAGCTGATCTTGATGATCTGCCTTCGCATTTGATCAGTGAGGAACTAGCTGTTTTTTCGATCTCTCCCCCTTTGTTGAGCTTTATTCACTTTGTTGAAAAGCAACTTGAATATCAGGTGGATAGTGCAATTGAAGCATCTATGGTAAGTATCTTCACCTTATTGCTGGGACAGCAAGAGTTGTCTCGAACTAACGATCCACGGATTCGAGCGTGCAGGTGATGATCAGTGAACGGTTAGCCGAGCCTCTTACCATTCAGTCGCTTGCTAAGATTGCGTATCTTAGTCCAAGTCAGTTCAAGAAGCTCTTCAAAGAAAACGTAGGGATGAGTGTACTCAAATACATCTATAAAAAGGGTAGAAATGAAAATTAAATTATATGCACTGGCGTTAGTGGCGGCGCTTTCTGGCTGTTACGATGACGAAGATTACACATCAAAGCCACCAGCTGAAGTTGAAACTGGCAACGACACATGTCAAATCAGTGAAGATGGTTCGCTTGCATGTGACGGAGGATATTCATGGTGGAATGATCCACTAGTGCAAAGAGATGGTGACTTGCTGGCGTTCTCAGGCGTATCTGTCGATGAAGAAAAAAGCACGCAGTGGGTTTCCATTTACAACACAAAAACAAAGGCAATAAATACGAAAGTTTTCGATAAAATTTACCTGCCAGATGAACACAACACGCCAGCAATAAAGCGCATTAGCGATTACTGGTTGGTTTCTGTTATGGGTCATAATGAGCCAAGGACGAGCGTGGGGAAAAAGATTTTTATCTACAAGCTAGATGATGATCTAAACGTCATCGATAAAGATGTATTTAAATGGGAAAGCCCACTCTCATACACGCAAATATTAAGTGATGGGAATGATCTTTATTTTGGTATGCGTGATATGCACAAAGGCTGGGGCGTTGTTAATCTAAATGATGACAATGGCCTAATCCCATTTAAGATGACGAGCTTGCTATACCCTATCATGCACATTAGTGACGGCGTGATTAATATGGTGTCAAGCTACCACCCAAAAAGAACGGTGCAAGATTTGGAACTGGCACACATTGAAACAGCAAGTGGAATTAATCGAGTAAGAACCGATCACATTTACAGTCCCGTTGATTCTCAGCGACTACTGAACGCGAAATTTGACTCTTATGGCAATGGCTGTGCGGTTTATTCAGAAATTAATGACGGTCACGAGTGGGAGCTTAGCCTGGTAACTTTTGAGAATGGTAAATTTACTAGCAACGAGTACATGGGAAATTATGTTGGCGTTCTCGGTTACAAAGACAACTCGGACTTTAATGGAAAATATGTCTTAGGCGCGGATATTGTTGATTGCAAGACGGTCGTAGTTGCCACTGAATCAAATAATGGCAATTACGAAATCGTGAGAAAAAACATTTACGGCGACGAGGATGTTTTATTTACTTCAAATAAATTACTGTACCGACCAATCGTTGAGGGTAACGTCGTAATGTTTAATGAAGCGGATTACTGGTTTGATTACACGGATTATAAAACCACTCAGCACATTAAGTTTTTTTAACCAAAGAGAAAAGCCCCGTTAATTCGGGGCTTTTTGTTTGTTACCTTGTCACAACTCGTAACTGTATAGCTCGGAAATTTCATCAGACTGTATGCACAAATAGTCTAACGTCTGCTGTTCTGTACTATGCCCGAAAGCAGTCATTAACAAAGGGAGCGGTGTCTGATTTTCCTTTCTTTGCCAGTAACCCCACGTCTTTCTTAGCGTGTGACTGCCATAGTTGCCCTCCAGCCCTGCTCTATTACACCAATCCTTAACCATATTGTTAAGCGTAGGAACCATTAGAGCGCCACCTTTACGGCTTACAAAAAGCGGAGCGTCACCATCTAAACCAGAATGCTCTATCCATTTTTGTAGCGCATCGACCACGGAGTTGAGAAGTGGACCCCAATGGTTGGAGACTTCTGATGGAAAAGCTAGGGCTTTCCACTGATGAAATTGCGTTTTACCGTGCATTGGTCACCAACGAGGCATCTGTGCGCACCTTGGGCGATGACAACTTGCGCCAACTCGCCATTGAACTCACGCACCAACTGCGTAAATCCGCTACTGTAGATTGGCAGAAACGAGAAAGCGTGCGTGCACGGATGCGCAACCTTGTACGCCGTTTATTGCGTCGCTGGAAATATCCACCTGATGCGGCTGAAGAGGCGATTAAGCTGGTTCTGGATCAAGCAGAAGTGCTGGCTGATGGATGGTATGCAGCAGCATAATTTTAATATAGGCAAGAGGTGAAACCTCGCCTTTTGCATATTTATTTATCATTGACTTCCACTTTAGTGGGAGTATCGGTTCGGTCAGAATACATTAAGTAATGAATAGAGAGTTTTTTAGAGTATCGACTCTAACTGATTTTTGTCCAAAAGTGAGCTAGGAAGCAACAGAACCAGATATCCTCAGAAAGACTTCCTAATGGCAAAAACTTAGATAAACTGTAAAACAGAGTTGCAAAAGAAACCGATCTAATTTTTTCCGTTTATGAATAAGATAAATGCAAAAAGTTAGATTTTAGAGGGAAAAGTTAGATATTTTTTGTGTAACCCTTGTGCGTAAAGGGATTCCTAACTTTTTTATCTAACTTTATGTTAAGGGTGTTTTTTTGTACCCTATTAAAAAACAGAATTAGAGAAGGGAAAGTCATGCTTATCGTAGTTTCTCCAGCGAAGACTCTTGATTACGAGTCTCCGTTAGCGACAGAAAAATTTACTCAACCTGAGTTGGTCGAATACTCAAAAGAGCTTATCGATGTTTGCCGCAAACTGACTCCTGCTGATGTTGCCTCTTTAATGAAAGTGAGCGACAAGATTGCCGATTTGAATGTCGGGCGATTTCAAGAGTGGAGTGAAACGTTTACCACAGAAAACTCACGACAAGCGATCCTAGCGTTTAAAGGTGATGTTTACACAGGACTAGACGCCGAAACCTTATCTGAGGCGGACTTCGAATATGCTCAAGATCATCTGCGTATGCTATCGGGTCTTTATGGTTTACTAAAACCACTTGATTTGATGCAGCCATACCGTCTTGAAATGGGTACCAAGCTTGCAAACGACAAAGGTACGAACTTGTACCAGTTTTGGGGCAATGTGATTACGGACAAGCTTAACGAAGCGATTTCTGCTCAAGGTGATAATGTGCTTATCAACCTTGCATCAAATGAATACTTTAAAGCGGTGAAGCCAAAAAACTTAGATGCGCAAGTGATCACGCCAGTATTCAAAGATTGTAAGAATGGCCAATACAAGGTCATCAGCTTCTACGCGAAGAAAGCGCGCGGCATGATGGCGCGCTACATCATAGAAAACCGTATTGAGAGCGTGGCAGACCTGACTAAGTTTGATACGGCGGGTTACTACTTTGTTGAAGATGAATCGACACCAACAGAGTTAGTATTTAAACGCGAAGAGCAAAACTAAAACTGATTGAGACGCAGTCTACGTTAATCTCTATCAGTACAAACGAAAAAGGGTTGGCAGTGCCAACCCTTTGTTATGTTTTAGCTTGGGCTATTTCGCCCCAATAAGATTACTTCTTCTTAGCGGTTTTCTTTTTCGCTGGCTTCTTCTTGTCTTCTTTTTTCTTTTTCTTCTTAAACACAGGTTTTTTGTGTTTCGGACGCATCTCTTTCACGAAACGCTCTTTGATGTCTTCTTTCACGTAACGTGCAACGCGATCCATCATTGGTTGGTCGTGTGCTTCTACGATTGAGATAGCGTTACCTTTCTTACCAGCACGAGCCGTACGGCCAATACGGTGAAGGTAGACATCAGCCGTACGTGGCATGTCGTAGTTAATAACGTGTGACACATCCGGAAGGTCGATACCACGCGCAGCAACATCCGTCGCGAGCAGCACGTTCACAGTACCATCGCGGAAGCGAGAAATCGCATTGTTACGACGATCTTGAGGCATTTCACCTTGAATCCAAGAACATGGAATCTGTGCGCTCTCAAGCTGCGCTCGTAGCTCCGCCAAACGCTCACGTGTCTTCAAGAAGACAATGGTGCGTTCTGCTTGCTGAGTAATAATGTGTTTTAGTAATTCAAGCTTGTGTTCTGCATCATCAGCACGGTGGTACCACTGAGCAATCTTCTTACGTTCACGCAGTGGCGATTTTGCATCAATCTCTGCAGGGTCATTCAACAGATCAGCGGTAAAGCCTTCTACGCCTTTACCCTCTAGTGTTGCTGAGAATAGAAGGGTTTGTTTACGCCAGCGGCACTCGTTAGATAGGCGATCAACAGTAGGAGCAAAACCCATGTCTAGCATACGGTCTGCTTCATCCAGAATTAACCATTCAATCGCACGGCAATCAAAACGCTCTGCATCAATGTATTCTTTTAAACGGCCAGGCGTTGCAACCACAATGTCTTGTGTTGTCGCAAGGATATCGGCGTGCTCTTGGTATTGAACACCACCTGTGATGGTGAAAATGTTCAGTTTAGTGTTTTTTGCCAAAGCTCGTGCTTGATCAGCGATTTGCATCGCCAATTCGCGCGTCGGCGTTAGGATCAAAATACGCGCAGGTCCAGGCTTGCGACGAGGGAAGTCTTGCAAGTATTGCAATGCAGGCAGGACGAAGGCTGCCGTTTTACCAGTACCTGTTGGCGCTGACGCTAAAATGTCACGACCATCCAACGCTTGTGGAATCGCTTCTGCCTGAATTTTTGTTGGGCGTTCGTAACCCATCTCTTCAATGGCTTCAAGTAGGTTTTGGTCTAGATCAAGTTCAGCAAAGGTTCTGATCACAATGAGTTCTCCACAAGCAAAGCTTGGTTAATGGTTCGCCACAACAGCATAGAATACAAAAAGGTCGCACATTATAAAGTGATTGGTGATAAGGATCACATGTTATTTCACATCTTAAGATAAAACTCGCGGGTTAATTGGACGAAATCGTCACTGTAACCGTCATGCGAATGAATTATTAAATGTGATTCTTGAGTATCGCAAGGCTGCTTCGCCAGTTCAAATAACAGTCGATGTACCGGTTTCTTTTCTGATGGCTGTACACGACAGACTCGCGATAGATGCCAACCTTGGTGTAATGCTAGTTCAATAAACCGTTCGCCTTCGGTGATTGGTAACACAAAATTAGCTTTCCCTTGTTCATCAAGCAACTGATAGCAACGTTGTAGCAATGCGTTGTGGCGTAGCGTATCAGTGTGCCTCGCGGTTGCACGTTGACTGTGTTTCGATTGCTCGCCGCTATTGAAGTAGGGCGGATTACAAATGATACGTTGGAATGGATGCGTCGGCGTAAAGTCTAGTACGTCAGAATGATGCACACTCACACGAGCTGACCAAGGCGACTGAACCACATTTTTTTGCGCAGCTTCAATGGCTGTTAATTCAATATCGACCGCGGTTACTTGAGCTTCTGTAAAGCGTTGGGCACACATCAGGGCAAGCAACCCGGTGCCAGTGCCAATATCGAGAATTTGAGCGTTGTTCGGGCTTTGAATCCAAGCACCAAGCATGACCCCATCAGTGCTGACGGGCATACCACTCTCGCCGCCCTCAATACAAAATTGCTTAAAATTGAAGCCTTTAGTTTTCAGTTTTTTGCTCTTCATGATTGTTTTATGTTTGCTCAATAATTAAGTGAATTTCTCTATTGTTTCTTAATTGTATAGATTGTTGTTTTGTTGGTTATTAAATTGTATTGTTAATTGATCGAGATAAAGAACTGGTCTGTTATTTAGATCTGGTTATATCCACTGCTTTTAAGTTTGAAAACTAAATTAATATGGTGTTTTTTTCTTAAAGGTTGCCAAATGATGAGTCTTTCGTCATTATGCGGCGAAAATTTTATAGATTGAACCACGTTACTTATTGACTTTAGGTATACAAAAAGTGGTCTAAGCATACACAACATTCATTAATTAAAAGACAAGGGTTATCTGTGAAGCAGACGTTAAAACTAACAGATATTATCGCAGTAGGCTTTATGCTATTTGCGTTCTTTTTAGGTGCGGGCAATATCATCTTTCCACCTCTAGCGGGTCAGCTAGCCGGTGAAAACTTAATGCCAGCGATGTTTGGTTTCTTGCTAACAGCGGTAGGTCTACCTCTTATTACTATCGTTGCTATTGCTGTTGCTGGTGGTTCTTGGGATCACTTAACGCAAGACCTTCCGAAAAAAGCAGCGGTTATTATGGCTGCGTTGATCTTCATCATCATCGGTCCTGCATTTGCTGCGCCTCGTACTGGCCTAGTGGCTTACGAGATGGCGGTGAAACCTTTCTTCCTTGAAGCGTCACAAACGCATCTCACTGCATTTTCAGTGATCTTCTTTATTGCGGCGATGATGTTCTCATGGTTCCAAGGCCGTCTTATCGACTTGATTGGTAAAGTGCTGACTCCAGCGCTGTTTGTCGGTTTGATCATTCTTGCTGTCGCGGTATTTATTGATCCTCAAGGTGACATGCTGGGCGCGCACGGTGAGTACTTAACGCAACCACTGACCAAAGGCTTCCTAGAAGGCTACAACACAATGGATACGTTCGCGTCATTGATGTTTGGCATGCTGATGGTTGATGCACTGCGCGGTAAAGGCATTACTGAGCGTTCTGCAACGACTAAATATCTGATCTATGCAGGTTGTATTGCCGCTGCTGGTCTTGCGTTTGTTTACATCTCACTATTCTACTTGGGCGCGACGAGTGCAACTGTTGCTGCTGGTGCAGATAACGGTGGTCTGGTACTTAGCCAATACGTTCAAGCGCTGTTTGGTCCATACGGTCAAATCGTTCTGTCTGTCATTGTATTACTAGCGTGTTTGACAACGGCTATTGGCTTGATTTCTGCGTGTTCAGACTTCTTCAGCTCGAAAACGCCACTGTCATACAAGCAATGGGTACTTATTAACGGTTCTGTTTGTGCGTTGGTTGCGAATGTCGGCCTTGCACAACTGATTTCTCTGTCAGTGCCAGTATTGTTTGCGCTGTACCCTGTGGCGATTGCGTTGGTTGCACTAACATTTGTACGCAGCAAACTGCCAAATCCACGTTTTGCTTACCGCGCGGTACTGCTTGTATCTCTGCTGTTTGCGTTGGTTGATGCGGCAAAAGTATCGGGTGTTGATGTTTCTGCGTTTAACATGTTGCCACTATTCGAAGTGGGCATGGGTTGGGTGCTTCCAACATTTACGGCTATCGTGTGCATGTTCTTCATCGCGAAACCTCGTCCAGAGCTAGCACAAGAAACAGCGTAATAACTTCGCACTATCAAGATATTAAAAAGCCCGATGAATTACTTCATCGGGCTTTTTATTTTTTATCTTTGAAGCGTTCACACTATTAAAGTGTGTCGTGGAACTCCACAAGAACTTGTTCACACCATTTTTCGATGCGCTCATCACTCAGTTCGTACTGCGAGTCTTCATCTAACGCTAGTCCAACAAACTTGCTGCCATCTTCAATCAGTGCTTTCGATGCTTCAAATTCGTAGCCTTCATTTGGCCAGTAACCGATAAAGGTTGCGCCGGTCGCTTGTAATTCATCGTGAAGTAAGCCCATCGCGTCCAAATACCACTCACCGTAGCCTTCTTGGTCACCCAGACCAAACAGCGCGACAACTTTACCTTTTAATGGTGTTGTTGCGATGTCTTGCCAAATCGCGTTCCAATCTTCTTGAATTTCACCAAAGTCCCAAGTTGAGATGCCAAGGAGTAGTAAGTCGTAGTCTGCCATTAGTGATAACGGTGTCTCTTTCACATTGTGAATGTCGACAAGGTCTTCACCAATAATGGTACGAATTTTCTCTGCTGCCATTTCGGTGTAGCAGGTCGTTGAGCCGTAAAAGAGTCCGATTTTCATTATATTCATCGTTATTTGTGTTGCTGTTGTGGAAGATTCTAACCATAAATTGAGGAAGATTGCAGCGAATATCCTAAGCGGGATGATTTTTTTATGGTATTGGATCGGTAGGTGCCTTAATCTAAGTACTGTAAATATAAACAGATAAGGAAGCGTTCATGACGGCACAACAGCCTGTCAATCAACAAGATTTTTCGCTTGTTGAGCAATTCTTAGATGCGATGTGGATGGAGCGTGGGCTATCAGAGAACACGCTGGCTTCCTATCGAAATGATTTGATGAAGCTGCTCACGTGGATGGAGAAACATCGCTACCGTCTTGATTTCATTAGTTTGTCTGGCTTGCAAGAATACCAAAGCTACCTTGTAGACTTGGATTACAAGCAGACGTCCCGTGCGCGTATGTTGTCGGCAATTCGCCGTTTATTCCAATATCTGCATCGTGAGAAAGTACGTGCTGATGATCCGAGTGCGCTCTTGGTCAGTCCTAAACTGCCACAACGCTTGCCCAAAGATATTAGTGAAGAGCAAGTGGACGCCTTGCTCGAAGCGCCAGACCCGAATGATCCTGTGGAATTGCGGGATAAAGCGATGCTGGAACTACTGTATGCGACTGGTTTGCGTGTGACGGAATTGGTCAGTTTAACTATGGAAAACATTAGTTTGCGTCAAGGAGTTGTACGTGTCACAGGTAAAGGCGGTAAAGAGCGCTTAGTGCCAATGGGGGAGAACGCGGTAGATTGGATCGAGACGTTTATTCAACAAGGGCGCCCTGCGTTACTTGGTGATACATCATCTGATATTGTTTTTCCTAGTAAACGCGCAAGGCAAATGACTCGTCAGACGTTTTGGCACCGTATTAAGTACTATGCTTTGATAGCAGGGATTGACACTGAACAGCTGTCGCCGCACGTACTGCGTCATGCCTTTGCCACGCATTTATTGAACTATGGCGCAGATCTCAGGGTCGTACAGATGCTATTAGGACATAGTGACTTATCGACCACGCAAATTTATACTCACGTGGCGACTGAACGATTGAAGCAGATCCACAGTCAACACCACCCAAGAGCATAACAATGGTTAGATTCATCCATGTCTTCTTGGAAAAACGATTTTATATTAAGGTGAATTTCATGAGCGTATTACGCCGACTAACTCTGCTGACTTTACCATTTTTTGTTACCGCGTGTGGTGCAGAAGAAAGTCAGGCTAAAACGGACACTCCTGCACAGCAAGTGGCACCAGCTGCGCAAAGCAGTTTTGATGAAGCAGCATTAAAAACTAAGTTCTCAAAGCTTGGTTTATCTATCGTTGATATTCAGCCATCAGAAGTTGCTGGTTTATTGGAAATCCAAACTAATGGTGGGATCTTGTTTGCTTCAAATGATGGTAGCCATTTTATCGCCGGTACGCTTTATGCTATCAATGACGATGGTAGTTACAAAGATGTCATTGCAGAGCGCCAAGCGCCGCTTAATGCGGAGAAAATCGCGCAGTTTTCCGATAGCGTGATTGAATACAAAGCCGACGATGAAAAATATGCTGTGACGGTATTTACTGATATCACTTGTGGTTACTGTGTGCGTCTGCACAGCCAAATGCAAGGCTATAACGATCTAGGCATTACAGTGCGTTACATGGCTTACCCTCGCCAAGGTGCTACTGGCCCAGTAGCAGAGCAAATGGCAACGATTTGGTGTGCTGAAGATCCAAAGTCGGCAATGCACAACGCGAAAGTGAATCGTACGTTTGATAACCCTGCGAAAGACTTAAAACAGTGTAAAGAAACCATCCAATCACATTACAATCTAGGTCGCCAATTGGGAATTTCTGGTACGCCAGCGATCTTCTTACCGAATGGCGAAATGGTTGGCGGTTACCTACCACCTGCAGAGCTATTGAAACGTTTAAAGCAACAATAATCCTTTAGGAGCAGAGCCGGCAAAGTCGCCGGCTCTTTTCAAGCATGATAGAAATTCAACGACGTCCTGAACCTGATCTTTCCCTTCTTCCTGATTCCATTCCTCCGATTCTCAAACGTATCTACATCAACCGTGGGATTACGGATCCTGCGCAACTAGAAACGTCAGCTCGTGGTTTGCATTCTTACCAAAAACTCGGGGGGATTGAGCAAGCTGTCGAGCTTTTGTTTCAGGCAATAAAAGAACAAAAACGCATCATCGTTGTCGGTGATTTTGACGCTGATGGCGCGACGAGCTCTGCATTGTCGGTGCTCGCTCTGCGTATGCTTGGTAGTCACAATGTGGACTACCTAGTACCGAATCGTTTTGAAGACGGTTATGGGTTAAGCCCAGAAGTCGTTGACCAGGCATTAGAGCTTGGCGCTGAGATGATCATGACGGTAGATAACGGTGTGTCATCAATCGAAGGCGTGCGTTACGCAAAAGAAAACGGCATTACCGTGCTCGTTACCGATCACCACTTACCGGGACAAGTGTTGCCTGATGTGGATGCAATGGTGAACCCAAACCTTGAGAGCTGTCATTTTCCGTCTAAAGCGCTCGCTGGTGTCGGGGTCGCGTTTTATCTCATGATGGCACTATGCGTTCATATGCGAAAACACAATTGGTTTGCAGCACAGGGGATGCAAGAGCCTAAGTTGATGGAACTGATTGACCTTGTTGCACTGGGTACCGTCGCCGATGTCGTGCCATTGGATGAAAACAACCGCATTCTTGTACACCAAGGCTTGCAACGTATTCGTGCGGGCAAAGCGCGCCCTGGCATTCAAGCATTGATTGAGGTCGCGAAGCGTGATGCGCGTCGTTTGGTGGCGTCCGATTTTGGTTTTGCTTTAGGTCCTCGTATCAATGCTGCTGGTCGCCTTGATGACATGTCATTTGGTGTTGAACTGTTGATGTGTAACAACATTCACGCCGCTCGTCGTATGGCAAGTGAACTGGATGGTTTGAACCAAACTCGTAAAGAGATTGAAGAAGGCATGAAGCAAGAAGCGATGGCTTTCTGCGAACGTCTTCAGTTTGGTGAAGGCAGTGAGCTTCCTTACGGATTAGCCTTGTTCCAACGTGATTGGCACCAAGGTGTGATTGGTATTTTGGCCTCGCGCATCAAAGAGAAGTTTCACCGTCCAGTCATCGCATTTGCTGATGGCGGAGAAGGGACAATTAAGGGCTCGTGTCGTTCTATTCCGGGGTTACACATGCGTGATGCGTTGGATTTCATCGACACGCAAAACCCAGGTTTGATCATCAAATTTGGTGGTCACGCGATGGCGGCAGGCTTAACAATTAAAGAGCAGGATTTCGAACGTTTCAGCCGTTTATTTGATGAAGTGGTAAAAAAGGAACTCGATGAAGCTGCGCTAAAAGGCGTGATCATGTCAGATGGTGAACTTAAGCCTGAAGAATTCTCTATGCATGTCGCTGAACAGCTACGGTCTGGTGGCCCTTTTGGACAAGCCTTCCCTGAACCAATCTTTGATGGTGAGTTTAAAGTGTTGCATCAAAAGCTGGTGGGTGAGAAGCATCTTAAATTAATGTTAGAGCCGCTTTACAAAGGTCACCCTACCAATGTGATGATCGATGGCATTGCATTTAATGTCGATTTGCGTCGCTGGCCGGATGCATCAGTTAAAACGGTACGTTTAGCTTACAAATTGGATGTGAATGAATTTCGTGGGAATCAATCACTGCAATTGATGATCGATCATATCGAAGCTAAGTAATATTTAGATTAACCTTTCTTATAGAGTACGGTTGCCCCTAAGAGGGTGTAAAATTTTATGACCGTGCTCTCTCTAACCGCAATCTGATTTCTCATCCGAAATTTTCCTGTATCTCGGTCACATTTTTCAGTAGAATTTCTCGGTTAAATTCTATTCTAAAATGTTGAGTAAACATGTTTGAAATCAATCCAATTAAAAACCGTCTGCAGGACGTGTCTCAGCGCACAAATGTCCTGAGGGGGTATCTTTGACTATGACGCGAAGAAAGAGCGTCTAGAAGAAGTCAACGCAGAGCTTGAACAACCTGATGTATGGAATGAACCTGAACGTGCACAAGCACTGGGTAAAGAGCGTGCATCGCTAGAAGCGGTTGTTGAAACTATTGATCAACTAGAGCAAGGTGTAGAAGACGTAGAAGGTCTTCTTGAGCTGGCTGTAGAAGAAGAAGATCAAGAAACATTTGACGAAATCGAACCAGAACTTGCTGAGTTGGAAGAGAAGCTAGAAAAGCTTGAATTCCGTCGTATGTTCTCGGGCGACCATGATAGTTCAGATTGCTACATCGATTTGCAAGCTGGCTCTGGTGGTACGGAAGCACAAGACTGGACCAACATGCTGCTGCGTATGTACCTACGCTGGGCAGAGGCGAAGGGCTTCAAAGCTGAAGTGATTGAAGTCTCTGAAGGTGAAGTCGCGGGTCTTAAGTCGGCAACAGTTCGCATCTCTGGTGAGTATGCCTACGGTTGGTTGCGCACTGAAACGGGCGTTCATCGTCTTGTTCGTAAATCTCCGTTCGATTCAGGCGGCCGTCGCCATACGTCATTTGCGTCTGCGTTCATCTATCCAGAGATTGATGAAAACATCGATATCGACATTAATCCTTCTGACCTACGCATCGACGTTTACCGTGCGTCAGGCGCAGGTGGTCAGCACGTCAACACCACAGAATCTGCGGTACGTATTACGCACGTACCAACGAACACCGTGGTTCAGTGTCAGAATGACCGTTCTCAACATAAGAACAAAGATCAGGCAATGAAACAGCTTCGAGCGAAGCTATTTGAGCTTGAATTGCAAAAGCAAAACGCGGAAAAACAAGCTAATGAAGACGCTAAGTCTGACATTGGCTGGGGTAGCCAGATCCGTTCTTACGTATTGGATGACTCACGTATTAAGGACCTCCGTACGGGCATTGAAAACCGTAATACTCAAGCGGTTCTTGATGGCGATCTGGACAAATTTATTGAAGCTAGCCTGAAATCAGGCCTATAAAGCTTTTCACCGACAAAAACAGGATACATCGAAAATGACTGATGCTGTTCAAAACGAAACTGTACTAGAAGAAAATAAGCTGATTGCTGAACGCCGCGCTAAACTGGATGAAATCCGAAAGAGCTGCAAAGCAAACGGCCACCCAAACGACTTCCGTCGTGACGCACTAGCGGGCGACCTTCAAAAAGAGTTCGGTGAAAAGACGAAGGAAGAGCTAGAAGAGCTTAACCACGTGGTTGCAATTGCTGGCCGTATTATGGCTAAGCGTGGTCCATTCCTAGTAATTCAAGAAACATCTGGCCGTATCCAAGCTTATGCTGCTAAAGACGTACAAAAAGAGCTAAAAGAGAAATACCAAGGTCTTGATATCGGTGACATCATCGGTGTTAAAGGTGCGCTGCACAAATCTGGTAAGGGTGACCTGTACGTGAACATGGAAGAATACGAGTTGCTAACTAAAGCACTTCGTCCACTTCCTGAGAAGTTCCACGGTCTTACTGACCAAGAAATGCGTTACCGTCAGCGTTACGTTGATCTGATTGTGAACGAAGATTCACGTAAAGCATTTATTGTACGTTCTAAAGTGATGTCTGCAATTCGTAACTTCATGATCTCAAAACAGTTCATGGAAGTAGAAACGCCGATGATGCACGTGATCCCTGGTGGTGCAAGTGCACGCCCATTCATCACGCATCACAACGCGCTAGACATGCCAATGTACCTACGTATTGCACCTGAGCTATACCTGAAGCGTCTAGTGGTTGGTGGCTTCGATCGCGTATTCGAAATTAACCGTAACTTCCGTAACGAAGGTCTTTCTCCACGTCATAACCCTGAATTCACTATGATGGAATTCTACATGGCGTACGCGGATTACAAAGATCTGATGGACTTTACTGAAGAACTACTAAGCTCGGTAGCGCAAGAAGTTCTAGGTTCAACATCAATGCCTTACGGTGATGAAACGGTTGAATTTGGTGGCACTTACACTCGTATGAGCATGTTTGAAGCAATCAAGCAGTACAACCCAGATCACGCGCAAATCCAAGCGCTAACCGAAGAAGATCTACAAAACCGTGAACTGATGGTTTCTATCGCGAAATCAGTACATGTTGAAGTAGAAGACTTCTGGACGTGTGGTCAGCTTCTAGAAGAAATCTTCGGTGAAACAGCAGAACCTAAGCTAATGCAGCCAACGTTCATCACTGGCTACCCAGCGGACATCTCTCCACTGGCTCGCCGTAGCGATGACAACCCGTTCTTTACAGACCGCTTTGAATTTTTCATCGGCGGTCGTGAAGTAGCGAATGGCTTCTCAGAGCTTAACGATGCAGAAGATCAAGATGCGCGCTTTAAAGCACAGGTTGAAGCTAAAGAGTCTGGTGACGACGAAGCCATGTTCTACGATGCAGATTACATCACTGCACTAGAGCACGGCCTACCACCAACGGCAGGCCAAGGTATCGGTATCGACCGTCTGGTTATGCTACTGACTAACACGCACACTATCCGTGACGTGATCCTATTCCCAGCAATGCGCCCACAAGCGTAATTTGGCAGGATGATCAAAAAAACCACCTTCGGGTGGTTTTTTTATGCCTTTTAGTTAAATAAGTTCAAGTTGTTGCATTTGCTTTTTAATAGGATATGCAAATAAACATTCGCCAAATATCAATCTATTGCATAGTCTTAATACTGAGACAGACGTGGGGGCGCGGAGTCTCGATAATGTTACCCGCTCGCAAAGATAGGTTTGTGGCGCAAAATTTCTATTAACAATGAAAAAGGGTTAGAGAATGGCTGGGCAGTTTAAGATGGATTCCATCCCGGGATCGCTTGTGGTAGTTGGCGGTACTTATGAGCCTTGGTTATCAGTACTTGAGCAAGTGGGCTGGAAGTGTCACCAAGTGGGTGACTTACGCAAAGCTAATACGTTGTTAGAGGATATTGGTCCATGTATCGGTATTGTCGATCTCAGCCATGACGAATTCAGCTTGAACGGTTTGGCGAACTTAGTCAGTTCTCACAAACACGTGCGTTGGTTAGCGTTTATTCGTGAATCTCAGCTTGGCACTGACACCATATGCCAGTTCATTGTTAACTTTTGTATCGACTTTTTCACTGCGCCAATCCCGGATGCCCAGCTTTTAAGCACGATTGGTCACCAGCTTGGTATGCTCAAGTTGGAGAAAAAAGTTTGGCCTAGTTTTGGTAGCAGCTTAGATATGGGGCTGATAGGTGAATCTATCCCGATGAAGCGTTTACGCGATCAAGTAAAGCGAATCGGTCCGACGGACGTCAGTATTCTGATTTCTGGGGAAAGTGGTACAGGTAAAGAAGCGGTTGCTCGCGCTATCCACAAAGTCTCTTCACGTTCTCATAAACCGTTTATGGCAATTAACTGTCGCGCACTCAATGAGCAACGTTTCCAAGCGGAAGTGTTTGGCATTAACGCCGATGAAGATATGGAAGCATGCCTGCTCGAACAAGCGGATGGCGGTACGGTGCTGTTTAATGACATTCTTACTATCTCAAAAGAGCAGCAAATGAATCTGCTGAGATTCTTGCAAGAAGGCACCATTGATACCAAAGATGGTGTAAAAGCGGTCAATGTGCGCATCCTTGCGGCTAACTCGTCAGATGTAGAAAAAGCCTTGATTGACGGAGATTTTAATGAAGAGCTTTATCACTACATTAACGTATTACGCATTAATGTCCCGAGCTTAAAAGAGCGCGCGAGCGATATTTCTTTGTTAGCGCGCTACTACTTACAAGAGTTTTCTAAAGAGTATAACTCGCAAGCAAAAAGCTTTTCTGAGGATGCACTCAAGGCTCTGACACGTTATTTCTGGCCAGGTAACGTACGTGAGTTGATGAACCAAGTGAAACGAGCGGTTCTGATGTCTGACAGCGTAATGATTGAAGAGCATCACCTAGATTTGCCTCAGCGTAATGACTCAAAGCGTAGTTTGAAATCGATTCGTGAGAAGAGTGAGCGTGACGCGTTACTGGTTGTTTTGGAATCTCATTCTGGTCAAGTTTCGAATGCGGCGAAGGAGCTTGGTGTTTCACGCGCGACCATGTATCGACTACTGAACAAACATAATTTGATTTCCGATCAAGCCATGTAATTTGTTCTTTCTGAAGTTAAATTGGTGAATGAATATCAGTGAAGGAGCGGCTACAAAGCCGCTCTTTTTGTTTTGTATTCAGTTTGATTTATAAAATCCGTAATTTCATATATTCCCTAGGTGAATATGTTATATAGAAAAGTATATGAAACTGAATTGCGGTGTATTGGTTTGTTTTTAATCAAAAAGACAAAAAATGTTTGATATATATTCATCAAAGCTTACAATTTAACCGTAACTCAATGAGTTATACCTTTCATAAACGGATTAATTTTTAGCTAGGAGGCGCAAGATGAAACATTACGTTGTTAACACCACTGCTTGCGCTGATCGTATGCCTATCGCTCCGATGACTCTTAAGTCGGATGATACCAATACCACTGGCTCACAAGATAAAAATTAATCCGTAACCTATCTTATTTATTACTAGGCTGCGGAAAAGTAGCGGCTTAGTATAAACAGAACACCTCTGTTCATTTTACGCACTATTTTTCCCAGTCGAATACATCGATAATCGGAGAAAATATTATGCGTCACTCTATTTACCTACAACTGGCAACTTTGCTATTGAAAGCAGACCTTAAACGCGAAGAAAAGCAATGGCAGCGAACCATACGCCGCACTGCTCATGATGTTCCATGGACGAATGTTCATCTATTGAGGGATATTGGTTTAGATAGCGATGGTCGTTCCACACGCGCCAATGTTCCGGATGCAGTAAAAGTTGAACGTCGAGTTCGTCACCTTCGTCGAGTTTTAACGTCGCGAATAATGACGTAATCGTTAGCGTGTTGGACTGACTAAGTTGCTATCGAGTCATTCAACACGCTTAACGTGCGATATGAAGTCATACTTCATTTGATAAACAGCTGACCTTGAAGGTCAGCTGTTTTCGTTTGAGGGGAGCTTTACTGTTAAGGGCATGGATTCGAGTAGGTTGTACCAATTGCTTGAATCTCAGTCAGGAGCTCATCGCTTAGTTTTAGATCGATACTGTCGATGTTGGCTTTTAATTGGTCGAGGTTGGTCGCGCCGATAATATTAGATGCTACAAATGGGCGCTGATTGACAAATGCAAGTGCCATTTGTGCAGGATCCAAACCATGCTCTTGGGCTAAATTGACGTAAGCTTCGGTCGCTTTAACACCTTGTGGAGTGAAGTAGCGCGCAAAACGCTCCCACTTAGTGCATCGAGCGCCTTCAGGTTTTGCCCCGTTTAGGTATTTACCACTCAGGCAGCCAAATGCCAAAGGAGAGTAAGCAAGTAACTGAACGCCTTCGTAATGGCTGATTTCAGACAAGCCAACTTCGAAGCTGCGGTTCAATAAGTTATATGGGTTTTGAATGGAGACAATTCTTGGCAAATCGTGTTTCTCTGCCAAACGCAGTAGCGACATCACACCCCACGGCGTCTCGTTTGATACGCCGATATAGCGTACTTTGCCTGCATTCACTAATTCTGTAAGCGCTTCCAATGTTTCAATTAACGTGACTTCTTCTTGTTTGTCAGGGTATGGGTAGTTGAGTTGACCAAAGCAGTTAGTTTGACGTTGAGGCCAATGTAATTGGTATAAATCGACATAATCCGTTTGCAGGCGGTTAAGGCTGTCATCAATTGCTGTATGGATGTGGCGACGATTAAGGCTCATGTTGTCTCGGATGTGAGGGACACCACGAGGGCCAGCCACTTTTGTTGCCAGCACAACTTTTTCACGTTTGCCGCTCTTTGCTAACCAATTACCGATGTATTGCTCGGTGAGTCCTTGCGTTTCCGCTTTGGGAGGTACAGGGTACATCTCTGCGGTATCAATGAAATTCACCCCATGATCAAGGGCAAAGTCGAGCTGTTCAAAGGCGTCCTTTTCTGTATTTTGCTCGCCAAACGTCATGGTTCCGAGGCAGATTTTACTGATCTCAAGTGATGAGTGCGGTAGTTTTGTGTATTGCATATCACGTCCTTGAAGAGTTACCGACTAAATAAGTGATTCCAATATAGGGGATTTTTAACCGCTATCGCAAATGATTTACGTATAAAGGAAGACCAAACTCGAAAGCTATACATTGCCTAACTACACTTAAATGATCGTGTGAAGGAGGTACGTTATGCAGAAGCATCAATTGGACATGTGGTTACACGGTCCCCATAAAGATACTTATAAAACTCCCAAAGTATTTGTGATTGGGTGTTCTGATGTCTCTGACTATTTGTTAGCAGTGGAGTACAAGCATCAACTTGAGCCAATTAAAGACGGTGAAGATCCGATACATTTCGGTTCGCTAGATTTGGTGAAAGAAGAGCTGCTGAGGTTAGGGGTAGATAAAGCGTACTTAAGGCTGCACAATGCGTATGACGAATGTGGCACTGAAGAGGCAGCCTCGTACTGTGATATCGAGTTATCGCTCGTGACGCACTAAATGGCGGAAACAACATTACTTAGATTGCGTGTTGATGTAGTGCTTGAGTAAGATCTGTTCAGTAAACTGTGTTCTGAGGTAAAAACCTCGGGGCAGAGTTTTTATCGGTTTGCCATTTGAGCTATATGCTTCGGTGAGGGCTTTTGCATTCGCGGCTTTAGGGCGAAGATGCAGCGCTTCTCCGTGTCTGGCGGAAATTTGATCAAATTTCCCCAAGACGATCATCTCCATTAGCTCTTCCCAGTCGTTTCGTAAAATACGCTCTTCGTCGTCGTCTGGTGACCAAATCAGTGGGCTACCAACACGTCTTTCTGCAAGTGGAATTTCTCGTTCCCCTTCCACTGGTACCCAAAGCACACGAGACAGCTTGTTGCGTACGTGGCTTGTTTCCCATGTAAGACCATGAACACCTGTGAGAGGAGCCACCGAAACAAAGGTTGTTTCCAATGGTTTGCCAGAGTAACTGATCGGAATACTTTTCAACTCGATCCCTAGTTTTGCGAAATCTTGTTGAGGTTTACTGCCAGCCGGAGCGCCCAAGTGCCATTCGAGTAATTGACCCACCCAACCTTTATCACGTTTTAAGTTTTCAGGAACAATCATATTCGCCTCGGCGGCCAGCTCTGCAAAGCTAAGTCCTGCCATATCATGAGCGCGTTCCAATAGCTCTGCTTCTGTTTGTGGTTCTGGTTTCATAGTCACAAGGTGGTATTACAAAACATATAGTTTATCAAACTCCGGCCAAATCTACTGTTTAAGATTTCACCGAGGCGGTGTAAGAACGATCAATTCATAACTTATCCACAGGTAGAGGAGGTGTTGATAAGATCCTGACGAGGTCTGTATGAATAAACAGGGGCTAAAATGCATTTTTAGGGTTGATTTTGTTGTAATTATCTAAACGAAGAGCAGGTGAGTGTGGATAAATAGCCGGTTGGTGGATCTTTGACCGATCTGGGTTTGGTGAAAAGATCATCAAGAAACTGAAGATCGATTTATCGCTATTTTTTAAAATAAAGACTTTTTTATCAATATTTTATGTTTGTTTTTCTGTTTCTTTATTTGTTTTGCTTGTGATGGGGTTGAACAGAATTATTCATTTTAATTGAATTCTTCACAAAGTTATTCACAGAAAAGGTGAGTAAATGTGGGCAATGTCTCACTCTTGTGTTGATAAGGTATGATTTGATTAAAAGATATCCAAATATGGTGAAAAGGTAATAAATCTTGCTCATATCACATCAGTAAGTTTGCTAGTAATGGGGATATGTGGAAAAATCACGGTAATAAAAAATTTATTCATAGAGGTTAGCCAGTGATAGATGGCGATGGTTACCGACTTAATGTTGGTATTGTGATATGTAATAACCATGGTCAGGTCTTCTGGGCTAAACGATACGGGCAACACTCATGGCAATTTCCACAAGGTGGAATTGACGAAGGTGAAACTCCTGAACAAGCCATGTTCAGGGAGTTATATGAAGAAGTCGGTTTAACGAAAAAAGACGTTAAGATCATTGCAACAAGTCGTCATTGGTTAAGATATAAGCTACCAAAACGATTGGTGCGTTGGGACTCCAAGCCTGTTTGTATCGGCCAAAAACAGAAATGGTTTCTGCTGAGATTAGAATGCGATGAATCTCGTATTAATATGCAACGCGGAAAATCCCCTGAATTTGATGGTTGGCGCTGGGTGAGTTATTGGTATCCAGTTAGGCAAGTTGTTTCTTTCAAGCGAGATGTTTATCGACGAGCGATGAAAGAGTTTGCATCCTTAGCCATGCCTTTTCGAGAGAGAAAAGCGAAAGGGAAAAGAAAAAAGCAACGTAGAGGATAATCATGCTCAGTCAGCTAAGGGAAATAGTTGAGAAAGTCTCCAGGGTCGATGATGTGCATCTGGCACTCGATATATTGGTGAAAGAGACTTGTGCTGCCCTTCGCACTGAGTGCTGTACTATCTATCTTGCTAATGAAGAAATGCAGCGCCTTGAGTTAATGGCAACTCAAGGCCTTATTTTTGAAGGTGATAGTATTCATATCAACTTCAATGAAGGCTTGGTTGGGTTGGTTAAACGAAGCGCAGAGCCACTCAACCTTGCCGAAGCCTCAAAACATCCCGAGTTTAAATTCTTCCCTCAACTCGGCGAACAGATTTACCACTCCTTTTTAGCCACTCCAATCATTCATCGAAAACAAGTTTTAGGTGTGTTGGTGATCCAGCAAAAAACACCGCGCTTGTTCAGTGAAATGGAAGAGTCGTTTCTTGTCACGTTGTCCGCTCAGCTAGCAGTGCTTATTGCGCATGCGCAGAACCTTGGGCATTGGCAGTTGGCATCTAAACCCACGGTATTAAAAGGTTTGCCTGCATCTACTGGTGTCGCGATTGGAGAGTTTTGGTTCGACAATACCCAACCGAGTTTATCGGATGTTTTCCCATCGTCCACGTTAGATAAGGAACGTGAGCACGAGACATTGCTGGTGGCCATAGAGCGAGCGTTAAATGACTTTCGCCGTATGCGGAAAAAACTGGACAGTGAAATCAACAAAGATGCGCTGGCGATCTTCGATCTGTTTACTCACTTACTGAATGATCCGATGCTTCGCGGTGATTTGAAGAAGCAGATTGAAAAAGGAGATAGGGCAGACTGGGCGTTACGCCAAGTTGTAGAATCATACTCGAATCGATTTGCCAGAATGTCGGATGTATACATGCGTGAAAGAGCGCAAGATATCCGAGAGTTAGGGCAAAGGCTGCTCTATTTTCTGCACAACAGTGAGCAAGAAAATTCTGCAATTGATCGTCCCATTATTTTGGTGGCGAACGAACTCACTGCCACCTTGCTCGCTTCTGTACCTAAAGAGTTTTTGTTAGCCGTCGTATCATTAGAGGGAGGCGCAAACTCTCACGCTGCCATTTTATCTCGAGCTCTTGGGGTCCCTGCAGTCATGGGCGCCAACATTAATCCGGATGTGGTGAATGGCAAACTCGGGATAGTCGACGGCTATACGGGTGAGATCTTCTTAGAGCCAAACCGCCAGTTGTTGCGAGAGTATCGCAGTTTAGTAAGTGAAGAGTCTGAATTGTTTGCCATGGTAAACAAGGACCTCGCACTCCCTGCGGTTACGCAAGATAATCACCATATCGAAATTATGCTGAATGCAGGACTCAGTGCAGACAGTAATATTGCCATCAATACAGGTGTTGATGGTGTTGGGTTGTACCGAACTGAGATTGCATTTTTACTTCAGCATCACTTTCCGTCGGAAGATGAGCAGTATCATCAATACCAAGCGATACTCAACAGTTATCCGAATCAACGAGTGGTGATGCGCACTTTGGATATTGGTGGTGACAAACCTTTGCCATATTTGCCCATCGAAGAAGATAATCCGTTTTTAGGCTGGCGTGGCATTCGTTTTACATTGGATCACCCAGATATTTTCTTGATCCAGCTGCGTGCAATGTTAAGGGCGAGTGCAGAAAGCGGAAACTTAAGTATCTTATTGCCAATGGTGTCAGGGGTAAAAGAGCTAGACGATGCCATTAGCTTGATTAATCAAGCTCACAGCGAAGCCGTGTTGCTTGATGATAGAATTCAGTTCCCACAAGTTGGGGTCATGATCGAAGTGCCATCAATGGTGTATTTATTGCCAACGATTGCTCACCGTGTTGATTTTGTTTCTGTCGGGACAAACGATTTAACCCAGTATTTATTAGCAGTTGATAGGAACAATTCCCGCGTCGCGGATGTCTATGAATCTATGCATCCTGCGGTACTGCTAGCGCTTAAGCAAATCCATGACGTGTGCGATAAGTATCAGGTGCCAGTGTGTATTTGTGGTGAGTTAGCTGGCGACCCATTTGGCGCTCTTCTCTTACTTGGGTTAGGGTATACCAGTTTGAGTATGAACACCTCCAACGTGGCTAAGGTGAAATATTTGATTCGTCATAGCCAACAAGAAGAATTAGAAAAATTAGCGGAGCAAGCAATGACAAAGTCCTACGGGGAGGACATTCATCAAATGATGCATGACTTCTTCATCCAACAGGGTTTTGCGGGCTTTATCCGTGCAGGTAAAAAGTAGGAAATCGTGACCGTCTCTTTATTTTTGTTATTGTTGGCGCTAGGCGCTTTTGTGGGTGTGATGGCGGGGTTACTCGGTATCGGTGGTGGTTTGATTGTTGTTCCTGCCTTGTTGTATTTGCTTCCTCTTGCTGGAATCTCTCCAGAAATGAGTATGCACATGGCCCTAGCCACTTCGTTAGCGAGTATTATTGTCACGTCAGGCTCATCGGCGATGAATCACCTTAAGCTCGGCAATGTCGATATGTTCGTCGTAAAATGGTTGATGCCAGGTGTGGTTATAGGTGGTTTTGTCGGTGCCAATATTGCTGAGTGGATCCCTACGCACTACTTGCCGAAAGTATTTGGTGTCATTGTTCTTTGCCTGTCAGTACAAATGTTCCGTTCCATTAAAGTTACGAGCAGTAAACCTATGCCGAGCAGCCCGGTGACCGTTGCGTATGGCACGGGGATTGGCGTTGTATCAAGCCTTGCTGGTATTGGTGGTGGTTCACTATCGGTCCCATTTTTAAATAAACACGGGATAGAAATGCGTAAAGCGGTGGGTTCATCTTCCGTTTGTGGTTGCGTGATTGCTATTTCTGGTATGATCGGTTTCATCTTACATGGCTATAAAGTGGAAGGCTTACCTTCATACAGTATTGGCTATGTTTATCTTCCAGCATTATTAGCTATTGCCATGGCCTCGATGCTCACAACAAAAGTGGGTGCGAAGCTGGCAACTAACCTTCCAACTGCGGTATTAAAAAAGATATTCGCGGTGTTCTTAATGTTTGTAGCAGCGACCATGCTGCTCTAAGTTTGTACCCAAGTCATTCTCGCTGAACCAAGCATCTAGAGGTTACTTGGGTATATTTATTTTGTTGTGATAAGAAGAGAATGATTTATGTCTCAGGGATATATTGAATTTCCCAATATTGATCCGGTTTTAATCTCTATTGGTCCTGTTTCGGTTCGTTGGTACGGTTTGATGTACCTTGTGGGCTTTATGTTCGCTCTATGGTTGGCGAACCGACGTGCGGATAAGCCGGGAAGTGGTTGGACACGAGAACAGGTTTCTGATTTGTTGTTCGCAGGCTTCCTTGGCGTGGTGATTGGTGGCCGTGTTGGCTACGTGCTTTTCTACAATTTTGAGCTTTTCCTGGCTGACCCTTTGTATTTGTTTAAAGTGTGGACCGGTGGTATGTCTTTCCACGGTGGCTTACTGGGTGTGATTACCGCGATGTTCTGGTATGCACACAAAAACGGGCGAACGTTCTTCGGCGTTGCCGACTTTATCGCGCCGCTTGTGCCATTTGGTTTGGGTATGGGGCGTTTAGGTAACTTCATGAACAGCGAATTGTGGGGCCGAGTAACGGATGTGCCTTGGGCGATCGTTTTCCCAAATGGTGGTCCACTGCCACGTCATCCATCGCAGCTTTATGAAATGGCGCTTGAAGGTATCGTACTTTTCTTCATCTTGAATTGGTTCATCAAGAAACCTCGTCCTCTAGGTTCTGTTTCAGGGCTATTTTTAGCTGGATATGGTACATTCCGCTTCCTAGTTGAGTACGTGCGCGAACCAGACGCTCATTTGGGTTTATTCGGTGGCTTTATTTCCATGGGACAGATTCTATCCCTGCCAATGGTGGTTATCGGTGTCCTAATGATGGTTTGGGCATACAAACGTGGTCATTACAAAGACGAGTTACCACAAAAGACGAAGTAAGGTATTGGTGTGAAACAGTATTTATATTTGTGTCAACGCATCGTTGACCAAGGTGTTTGGGTTGAAAATGAGCGTACAGGCAAGCGCTGTCTGACCGTAATCAACGCGGATTTAACCTACGATGTTGCGAACAATCAATTTCCGTTGGTAACCACACGTAAAAGTTTTTGGAAAGCGGCCGTTGCAGAGCTACTAGGGTACATTCGTGGTTACGATAATGCGGAAGATTTTCGTAAGCTGGGCACGAAAACCTGGGATGCCAATGCCAACCTAAATGATGCTTGGTTAAATAATCCATACCGTAAAGGTGAAGACGACATGGGCCGTGTCTACGGTGTCCAGGGGCGCGCATGGGCGAAGCCTGATGGCGGGCATGTTGACCAATTACGCAAGATAGTGGATGACTTAACGCGTGGTGTTGATGATCGCGGTGAAATCTTGAACTTCTACAACCCGGGTGAATTCCACATGGGGTGCTTGCGTCCTTGCATGTATAGCCACCATTTTTCATTGCTGGATGATACGCTTTACCTAAACAGTACTCAGCGTTCGTGTGATGTACCGCTTGGCTTAAACTTCAATATGGTTCAAGTTTACGTGTTCTTGGCGATCATGGCGCAAATCACGGGCAAGAAACCTGGTCAGGCATTTCATAAGATTGTGAATGCGCACATTTATGAAGATCAGCTTGAACTGATGCGTGATGTTCAGTTGAAACGTGAACCATTAAAAGCGCCGACGTTCCACATCAATCCAGAGATTAAATCTCTAGAAGATCTGGAAACATGGGTCACACTGGATGATTTTTGGGTTGAAGGATACGAGCATCACGACCCTATTCGTTACCCATTCTCAGTGTAACCAGTGTTGTTCTTCAAGATATGAAAAAAGCTCCGAATGGAGCTTTTTTGCTTTTTCGTACTTTGAAGATATTACTTGAGTGCGCTGACAATATAGCGGTGAATAGGGTTGGTCTGCTTCGGTGTAGACAGTGCCGGGCTAATAAACTTGGGTTGGGTGAATATTTGTTTGCTCACTAATGAGCGGATAAGCTCAAAATACTTCAGTTCTGTTTTCCCACATAGCAACAATGAAAAGTCATTGCCCAGTTTATCGTAGGCATTGAGCACCTCTCGGAACCCTCTGAGGTACAAGTAATCCTTCGTCAAACCGCCTCCTCGATACACACGAGCAGTCGTTGTAAATGCTTGAAGGTCAGACGTTTTATACTGTTCTTTTAATAGCATGAACGTATGGCGGAAATCGCGATCCTTGATCATCGACTCTACCGCCAGAACTCGTAAGGCTAAGGTTCTTAGGCGTTTGATACTGAAATGTCCTGACAGATATTCACACAATATAGCCAGCCCTTCTTGGGTGTTGGTATTGGCTGGGCACCCTAAGCTCAGGACCTTTAGCGGTTGTTGACGACCATTAAGCGTAGTAAGAAGGTGTACACCCATTTCATGATGTGCGAGAGCCTCTAACTCATCGGTCGTGATGTATGCTGCGTGGTTAATTTTGACTCGAGACCCCGAAACGAGTGCGTTTGCTAACATCCCATCCAACACCTGTATTTCACACTCATATCCATTACGTTGAGCAAAGTTTTGCATGAAGTGTGCTATCGCACGGCTATCATGCTGCGGCTTGCTCTCTTCTTCCGTGGGAAGGTGTAAAATGAAATGGGCGTTGGCAATATCTTTGGCGCTCGGCTCTCCGTAATAGCGCAAGGAGTTATAAAGAAACTCTTGTGTACCGATAGTATTCACTTGATCCAATTTATCTGCGTAAGACTGAATCACATCCGCGTACAACTTTTGTAATTGGGTGTCTTGAATATTCTCTAAAGGCAGTTCATACAGACGTCGCTTTGCGCTGTGAGTATCTAGATTGGTAGTTGAGTATTGGAAGTTAGGCTCTTGAGAGTATTTGTTCTTAATAAAGCGCTCTCTTTCCTGAGCATAATTGAGAGGATTCACGCTACTGAGGATATCAATATCAGCAACCAGTTGAGTTAGGTTTTCGTCTATTGCGAGTAGCTGATCAGAAATAGTGCCATTAAGCTGCGTCATGTTGTCGACTCCAAATGAGGTAGCCCAGCATAAGTATGCTGGTATGGCTCAAATTATCACCAGACAACGAATTTGAACAGGGTCATTAACGCAAAAAAGGCCCCACAATGTGGAGCCTAAACAATAAGCGATGGTATGTAAGTTATTGTTATGTCGTTAGGGCTAAGATCGCGCCTGGTAAAATAACGAATACAGACATTAGGTAGCCACCGACAACAGCTTTGTTCTTGATAGCCATTTCAGAAATCATCTCAGCGCCTTTCACTGGAATTTCACGTAGGAACGGAATACCAAAGATAAACAGCGTTGCCATGATATTAAATACTAGGTGTACCAGAGCGATTTGAAGCGCGAATACCGCAAACTCACCCGATACGGCTGTTGCTGCTAGTAGCGCCGTAATACAAGTACCAATGTTTGCACCTAGCGTGAATGGGTAAATATCACGAACTTTAAGAACGCCTGTACCCACAAGTGGAACCATCAAGCTAGTTGTTGTTGATGAAGATTGTACCAACACAGTCACGATTGAACCCGATACAATACCGTGAATAGGGCCACGACCAATCGCGTTTTTCAAAATTTCACGTGCGCGGCCAACCATTAGGCTCTTCATTAGCTTACCCATTACCGTAATTGCAACGAAGATTGTCGCAATACCCAAAACGATAAGCATGATGCCACCAACAGTATCACCGAATGTTGAAAGTGGCTCTTTGATTGCACCCACAACTGGTTTTGTTATTGGCTTAATGAAGTTGAAGCCTTTAATGCTCATATCGCCAGTAGCAAGTAGTGGAGAAACAAGCCAATGAGAAACTTTCTCTAAAATGCCGAACATCATTTCCAACGGAAGGAAAATAGCAACAGCAAGTAAGTTGAAGAAGTCGTGAATAGTTGCGCTTGCAAATGCACGTTTGAACTCTTCTTTACAACGTACGTGACCAAGAGAAACAAGCGTATTAGTCACTGTGGTACCAATATTGGCACCCATCACCATCGGAATCGCGGTTTCTACTGGTAAGCCACCTGCAACCAAACCTACAATAATAGACGTTACAGTACTTGAGGACTGAATTAAGGCTGTTGCCACCAAGCCGATCATTAGACCTGCAACAGGGTGAGCGGCAAACTCAAATAGCACCTTAGCTTGATCGCCAGTTGCCCATTTGAAGCCACTACCAACCATAGATACTGCTAGAAGAAGCAGATACAACATGAATGCCAAGTTAGCCCAGCGTAACCAACGAGCAGTGCTCGAAATTGGCGCCACTGTTGAAGTAGCTTGGTTCATCATAATTTTCTCCGTTGACCTTTCAGTTCATTTTTCGGTCTGTAGTTGAAACTGCGGGCGATGTTAGAGAACAAATATTTCAGTAATATTACAGATTTCTTGCTGTGAGTAATTTTTATTGTTCTTTTTGATACTGGTGTGAGCAGGGAAAATTGATGGTTTTTAACCCTTTGAATTTAATGAATAAATCTGACTTTTGTTTTGTGTGGTTTTTGCGTTTTCTTTAGAAAGAAAATGCGCCTCAGTTCAACTTTTATGACAGTGTTAATTTTATATATTCGGTAAAACTTATGTTTTTGTAATGTATTGTATGGTTTTGTCGAGTTTATTGTTTGTCTCTGTCACATTTGGTATAAAAAGCATCACTTTCTTTTCGGGACTTGATCATGTCACATCTAAACTACAACCATCTATATTATTTCTGGATGGTGTGCAAACAGGGCTCTGTAACTAAAGCGGCCGATGCGCTTTTCCTAACACCGCAAACCGTGACAGGGCAGATTAAAGCGCTTGAAGAACGCATGAAAGGAAAGTTAACCAAACGAAATGGTCGTACAGTTGAGCCAACTGAGTTAGGGCAACTTGTTTTTAAGTACGCCGACCGAATGTTTGGTTTGAGTTATGAGATGTTAGATATCGTCAATTACAGTCAGCACTCGAACATTCTGTTTGAAGTTGGCGTAGCCGATGCGTTATCTAAGCGCTTGGTCAGTAAAGTACTAATGACGACTGTCCCGGAAGATAGCAGTATTCATTTACGCTGTTATGAGTCAACCCACGAATTGCTACTTGAACGACTGTCTCAGCACAAGCTGGATATGATCCTCTCGGATTGTCCCGTTGACTCAACTCAAAGCCCTGGCCTTTATAGCAAAAAGCTAGGTGAGAGCAGTATGAGCTTTTTCGCCTCTTCTGAAATTGAAAATGTGCGTTTTCCTGAGATTCTGGAACAGAAAAAGCTTTTGATTCCTGCAAGCCGAACAGCAATGGGGCGTAAGGTTATTCAGTGGTTTGATCGTCAAGGTCTTCAGCCTAATGTGTTGGGAGAATTTGATGATGTCGCGTTGATGAAGGCTTTCGCACGGTACCACGATGATGTGATTTTCTTAGCGCCGACCGTATACATGTCGGAGATTGAGGACGACCGAAATCTACAGCTAATTGGTCATGTCGATGGGTTAAAAGAAGAGTACTACGTGATTTTTGCGGAACGAATGATCCAACACCCAGCGGTAAAAAATGTTTGTGATGCTGATTTCAGTCAAATGTTTGAGTAAACCCGTATCGTTGCGCAAATAAATAGATTACTATCAATAAAAATATAATTCTAAATAATACCTAAGTAACTCAAGATACTTGTTTTAGTGAGCAAAACTATTAATTATTGATGGCGCATCAATTCTCCACTTTGGTGGATAATATTGGTGTATCACTAACAACTAAATTAGAGGTTCTAATAATGAAGACTCTGGAAGTGTATCTTGATTTTCTTAGATATATAAATCAGTGCAACACAACAAGCTGGCCAGGGTTGGAATAAGTAAGTTGTAGCTAGAGGTCCAACACATGAATCTACAAGAAATGGAGCAGAACTCCGCAAAAGCCGTCGTGTTGCTCAAAGCGATGGCAAACGAGAGACGCCTACAAATCCTTTGTATGCTGCATAACCAAGAGCTGTCCGTGGGAGAGCTGTGTGCAAAGTTAGAGCTAAGCCAGTCGGCATTATCTCAGCATCTTGCTTGGCTTCGCCGTGATGAGCTAGTCACGACAAGGAAAGAAGCACAAACCGTGTACTACACATTAAAGAGTGATGAAGTGAAAGCGTTAATAAAAACACTGCATAGTCTTTATTGTGCTGAAAGCGCTTAGCGTTAATTACATATACCTAATATATCGTTCATTTTAGGCTGTGAATCTAACTCGTTGGAATATTTGAGAGTGGCGTTAAACTTTTGATGGTAGAGTTGCTGCGCATCGACCAATTTGCTTTGTTCTCAAGTGTTTTATTGGTGCTTTCCAGTTTGAGCTTTATAAGGTAAATAAGCTGATGCCTTTGAATAGGCGTGCAGAAAAAAGAAAAGCTGGCATTGCCAGCTTTTTTATTAAGAAAATTTTGTAGATATAAAAAAACCGACACAAGGTCGGTTTTTTCTTCACTGTAAAACCAGGACTCTATTAAAGAGCTTTGATTTGTGCAGCGAAACGAGACTTATGGCGAGCTGCTTTATTCTTGTGAATAAGGCCTTTAGTTGCCATGCGGTCTAGGATAGGTGTAACTACAGCGAATGCAGCAGTTGCAGCTTCTTTGTCGCCTGCTTCGATAGCAGCAACAGTTTTCTTCATGTAAGTACGCATCATTGAGCGACGGCTAGCATTGTGCTGACGACGTTTCTCAGCTTGGATAGCGCGCTTCTTAGCAGATTTACTATTTGCCAAGGGTCTAACTCCCAAAAACTTAGTTCTGTGACAATTTAAGGGCGAGGAATATCCCTCATTTGCGCTTAAATGTCAAATGATTTGTGCAAAAACCGATCTAAGCCAAAACAAATTTTGGTAAGAGAGGTTATCGCGGTTAAGATGGCGGGGATTCTAACAGCATTTTTATACCAATGCTAATAATTATCCGCGAAAGGCACACTTATTCCTTACAACCCGCGGATAGATTTTTGACGTCTATTTACAGCACCTGTCAGAGAAACAGTATAGGGTTAGCTGTCTTATGGTGATATTCCGAGGTTACAGTGAGTAAACGACTACTCAAGTCTGGCATGATCGTCAGTGCTATGACATTTATTTCCCGCGTTCTTGGCCTAGTTCGTGATGTTGTAGTGGCAAATTTAATGGGGGCAGGAGCAAGCGCAGACGTCTTTTTCTTCGCCAATAAAATTCCTAATTTTTTACGACGTTTGTTTGCTGAAGGGGCTTTTTCCCAAGCGTTTGTACCTGTTTTAACGGAAAGCCATGCTCAAGGCGACATGGATAAAACTCGGGAACTGATTGCTAGAGCGGCGGGTACGTTAGGGGTGATAGTCTCTATTGTTACCATTTTAGGTGTCCTAGGCTCCGGCGTGGTCACTGCAGTGTTTGGTTTTGGTTGGTTCCTTGACTGGATGCATGGTGGCCCGGCTGCAGCAAAGTTTGAGCTTGCTAGCGTGATGCTCAAAATCACCTTTCCCTATTTATGGTTCATTACCTTCGTCGCTCTATCGGGCGCTATCCTCAATACATTAGGTAAATTTGCTGTCTCCTCCTTTACCCCTGTTTTCCTCAATGTGATGATTATTTTGGCGGCGTGGTTTATCTCGCCGCAAATGGAAATGCCAGAAATAGGGCTTTCCATTGGTGTTTTCTTAGGTGGTTTGGTCCAGTTCTTATTCCAAATTCCCTTCCTTATTAAAGCTGGCGTCATGGTTAAGCCAAAATGGGGCTGGCGCGATCCGGGTGTGGTAAAAATCCGTACTTTGATGATCCCCGCTTTATTTGGTGTATCGGTCAGTCAGATTAACCTGTTGTTTGATACGTTCATCGCCAGTTTTTTGCAAACCGGTTCGATCAGCTGGCTGTATTACTCAGACCGTTTATTGGAATTTCCTTTAGGTCTGTTTGGTATTGCGATTGCGACTGTGATTTTACCCGCGCTTTCACGTAAACACGTTGACGCACAAAGTGAAGGCTTCGCGCAAACCATGGATTGGGGGGTGCGCATGGTGATCTTGCTTGGCCTTCCTGCAATGCTTGGTCTGATGGTACTGGCAAAACCTATGCTCATGGTTCTGTTTATGCGAGGTGAATTTTCTCCTCAAGACGTACATCAAGCATCATTGTCGCTCTTTGCCTACGCTTCAGGTTTGTTGAACTTCATGTTGATCAAGGTGCTCGCGCCAGGTTATTACTCGCGTCAAGATACTAAAACGCCAGTAAAGTACGGCATCATTGCGATGGTGACCAACATGGTGTTTAACGCAATTTTTGCGTACTTTTATGGTTACGTTGGTTTGGCTATTGCGACGGCACTTTCGGCGTTTGTGAATATGGCATTGCTGTATCGTGGTCTACATATCGCAGGGGTATACCAAATCACCAAACGAACCGTCTTCTTTATTATACGTTTGGTTATTGCAGGTGCGGCGATGGTGGCTGCGATCTTATGGCAATTGGAAGACATGTCAGTGTGGCTAGATTGGAGCTTTGCTCACCGCAGCGGTGTACTAGGAATGTTGATCGGTCTAGGAGCTGTGGTTTACCTAGTGGTTCTATTTTTAACGGGTGCACGCTTAAAAGACCTAAAAGCTGGGACAGACTAAGGGTGATTAGTATATAATCCGTCAGTTTCACACAGTGTAAAGTAAAAACAGAGGCAGAAAGCAGTATCCAATGGAACTGATTAGAGGCATTCACAATATCACCCCGCGACATCATGGTTGCGTGCTGACTATTGGCAATTTCGATGGTGTCCATAAAGGCCATCAACAAGTATTGCAGCAAGTGTCTGAGCAAGCGGACAGGCTATCATTGCCTTCTGTTGTGATGACCTTTGAACCTCAGCCGATGGAGCTGTTTGCCAAAGATAAGGCACCTGCACGGTTGACGCGATTACGCGATAAGTTCGTGCAATTGAGTAAGCTCGATATTGATCGCTTGCTCTGCGTCAATTTCAATCGTCATTTTGCAAGTTTAACCGCGGAAGAATTTATCCGTGACTTGTTGGTCGAGCGTTTGGGTGTTAAGTTTCTTGTCGTTGGTGATGATTTCTGCTTTGGCAAAGGCCGAACTGGCAACTTTGCAATGCTGCAGGAAGCAGGGGAAAAGTACGGTTTTGATGTCGTGAGTACCCAGAGCTTTTGTTTACAACAATTACGTGTCAGCAGTACGGCTATCCGTCAAGCGCTGGCGCGTGACGATTTGCATTCCGCGCAACAGATGCTGGGAAGAAACTACAGCATCAGCGGTCGTGTTTCTCATGGAAGAAAGCTGGGAAGAACGATAGGTTTTCCTACTGCGAATATTCCTTTGAAACGCTGTGTTTCTCCGGTTTCCGGAGTCTATGTTGTTCAAGCGCTTGGCTTAGGAAATAAGCCAATTGGCGGTGTTGCTAATATTGGTCAAAGACCGACTGTCAATGGCGTTCGCCAGCAGTTAGAAGTACACTTATTCGACTTTCATGCCAATTTATATGGCAAGCAACTAGAAGTGGAACTTTTGCATAAACTTCGAGATGAGCAAAAGTTTGAGTCGTTTGAAGCACTTAAACAACAAATCGAATTGGATGCTGAAGCAGCAAGGGTGTGGCTGCGTCAGCTTAAGCGTTGAGCGGTTTATTCCACCGTTCAACATAATGTCTAATTTTCGCCCAATATAACGGAATTAAGAATCGATGAGTGAGTATAAAGATACCCTGAACTTACCTGAAACAGGGTTTCCAATGCGCGGCAATCTGGCCAATCGTGAGCCAGAAATGCTTAAGCGTTGGTACAAAGAAGATCTTTACGGTGAAATCCGTAAAGCTAAGAAAGGCAAAAAGTCATTCGTATTGCACGATGGCCCTCCTTACGCAAATGGTGACATTCATATTGGTCACGCACTAAACAAGATTCTTAAAGACATTATTATTAAATCCAAAACACTTTCAGGTTTTGACGCACCTTACATTCCTGGTTGGGACTGCCACGGTCTACCTATTGAATTAATGGTAGAGAAAAAAGTAGGCAAGCCAGGCCAAAAAGTGACGGCAGCAGAATTCCGCGAGAAATGTCGCGAATACGCTGCAGGTCAGGTTGAAGGTCAGAAAGAGAGCTTCAAACGCCTTGGTATCATGGGTGAGTGGGACAAGCCATACCGCACTATGGATTTCGCAACTGAAGCGAACATTATTCGTGCTCTTGGTAAGATCGCAAGTAATGGTCACCTGCTAAAAGGTTTCAAACCTGTTCACTGGTGTACAGACTGTGGTTCTGCTCTTGCTGAAGCGGAAGTAGAATACAAAGATAAAGTATCGCCATCTATCGACGTTCGTTTTAAAGCGGCTGACGAAGCGGCACTGTTGTCTAAGTTTGAGCTGACTGAAGGTCATGAAGGTAAAGGCGATATCTCTATTGTCATCTGGACGACAACTCCTTGGACGCTTCCCGCGAACCGTGCTGTGTGTCTACGTGATGACCTTGAGTATGTACTTATCCAAGTCGAAGGCGAGCAACCTGAACGTATCATCGTTGCAGCTGAACTAGCGAAAGACGTTATGGACCGTGCGGGTATCGAGCACTTCCACAACCTTGGCTTTGCTAAAGGTGCGGAGCTTGAGCTTTCTCAATTCCAACACCCATTCTACGATTTCACTGTACCGGCGATCCTGGGTGATCACGTTACGACTGATTCAGGTACTGGCGTTGTTCACACTGCACCGGGTCACGGTCAAGAAGACTTTGCGGTTGGTAACAAGTACAACCTAGAAGTAGCGAACCCAGTTGGCTCAAACGGTGTTTACCTTCCAGACACTGAGCTATTTGCTGGTCAGCACGTATTTAAAGCGAACGATGCAGTAGTAGAAGTACTAAAAGAAAAAGGTGCACTACTACACCACCACGCTTACGAGCACAGCTACCCACACTGTTGGCGTCATAAGACTCCAATCATCTTCCGTGCTACACCTCAATGGTTCGTTTCTATGGACCAAGCTGGCCTACGTGCTAAAGCATTAGAGTCAATCAAGAACGTAGAGTGGATGCCTGAGTGGGGTCAAAGCCGCATCGAAGGTATGATCGAAGGTCGCCCTGAGTGGTGTATCTCTCGTCAACGTACTTGGGGTGTGCCAATTGCTCTGTTTGTTCATAAAGAAACAGCAGAGCTTCATCCAAACACGCTAGAGCTGATCGAGAAAGTCGCTAAGCTGGTTGAAGAGAAAGGCATCCAAGCATGGTGGGATGTAGATGCCGCTGAACTACTAGGTGCTGACGCTGACCAATACGAAAAAGTACTAGATACGCTAGACGTATGGTTCGATTCAGGTGTCACTCACTTCTCCGTTGTTGATGCTCGTGAAGAATACAACGGCAACAGTGCAGACCTATACCTAGAAGGTTCTGACCAACACCGTGGTTGGTTCCAGTCTTCTCTAATTTCATCTATCGCGATGAAAGACGAAGCGCCTTACAAACAAGTACTGACACACGGTTTCGTGGTTGATGGTCAGGGTCGTAAGATGTCTAAATCTATCGGTAACGTGGTTGCGCCAAAAGACGTAACTAACAAGCTAGGTGCTGACATTCTTCGTCTATGGGTTGCTTCAACAGACTACACCGGTGAAGTTGCGGTTTCGGATGAAATCCTAAAACGTAGCGCAGATGCTTACCGTCGTATCCGTAACACAGCGCGTTTCTTCCTTGCTAACCTAAGCGGCTTCAACCCTGAAACAGACATCGTTCCTGTTGAAGAGATGGTTGCGCTAGATCGCTGGGCAGTTGGTCGTGCGCTAGCAGCACAAGAAGAGATTGTTAAAGCATACGAAGAGTACAACACACACGGTGTGACTCAGCGTCTAATGCAATTCTGTTCGATCGAAATGGGCTCTTTCTACCTAGACGTGATTAAAGACCGTCAGTACACAGCAAAACGTGGCGGCAACGCTCAACGTAGCTGTCAGACTGCGCTTTACTACATTGTTGAAGCGCTAGTTCGTTGGATGGCGCCAATCATGTCGTTCACTGCAGATGAAATCTGGAACGAAATGCCAGGCGAGCGCGACAAGTTCGTATTCACTGGTGAGTGGTTCGACGGTCTATTCGGCCTTGCTGAAGGTGAAGAGCTGAACAATGAATTCTGGGCTGAGATCCAAGCGGTTCGTGGTGCAGTAAACAAACTTCTAGAAGATGCGCGTAAAGAGAAAACCATCGGTGGTGCACTACAAGCTGAAGTGACTCTATTTGCTGATGACGCTTTAGCGGCGAAGATCAACAAACTTGAAGATGAACTGCGCTTTGTTCTACTAACCTCTGCGGCGAAAGTTAAGCCTCTAGGTGAGAAGACTGATGCAGCACAAGCCACGGATATCGAAGGCTTGTTTGTTGAAGTAGCAGCAGCTGAAGGCGAGAAGTGTGATCGTTGTTGGCACCACACGCCAGACGTAGGCACAATTGAAGGTCACGAGAAAATCTGTGGTCGTTGTGTGTCTAACGTAGAAGGCGAAGGTGAAGTACGTAAATTCGCGTAATTGCCTAGAACGACTGAACTTTTTTTAAAATTAACAGCCCCAGTATTTACTGGGGCTGTTTGTAGGTAAAGTAATGAGTGAAAAAGCACTGTCTTTAAAGCAATCTGGTATTCGCTGGTTATGGTTAGCGGTGGTTATCTTTTTAGCTGATATTGGCATTAAGTATGTTGTAATGAACAACATGGGATATGGCTGGGCAAACCGCATAGAAATTTTGCCATTCTTTAATCTTTTGTACGTGCATAACTATGGCGCTGCTTTTAGCTTTTTGAGTGATCAAGCGGGCTGGCAACGTTGGTTATTTACAGGTATTGCTTTTATCGTTACAGGTCTTTTGACTTACTGGATGAGCAAACTACCAGCGAAAGAGAAATGGAATAATATTGCTTATGCCATGATTATTGGTGGCGCAGTAGGCAACGTATTCGACCGAGTAATACATGGGTTTGTCGTGGATTATTTGGACTTTTTCTGGGGTAATTATCACTGGCCAGCGTTCAACCTTGCAGACATGGCGATCTGTATTGGTGCCGCGATGATTATTCTTGACGGCTTTCGAAAGAAAGACGAGGCGAAAGCCTAAGTAGTGGCAGTGTATATTGTGAAAAGTTGAATAACCCTAAGCGTCGCCCGTTGATTCGAGCGACGCTTTTTATTATGTTGGAGCGCCAATCAGCATATCAATGTATAAAAAGACCAAGCTGACAGCGTAATAACCCAAGAACAAGGAAGCAGTAACGTGACAACAATAACCAATGAATCTGTAGTAACCCTTCACTTTACGATTAAAATGAAAGATGGATCGGTTGCGGATAGTACTCATAACATGGGTAAACCAGCGAAATTTGTTATGGGTGATGGCAGCTTGAGTGAAAACTTTGAGCAGTGCTTGATAGGCCTCGAAACAGGCGTACAAAAAGCGATTGAGTTAAAAGCAGAAGACGCGTTTGGCATGCCAAACCCAGACCATGTACACCATATGGATCGCACTAAGTTTGTAGGTGATGCAGAAGTAGAAGTGGGTACAATCATGGCGTTCAGTGGTCCTGATGGTATGGAAATCCCGGGCATTATTACAGAGATTGCTGGCGATTCAGTCACTGTGGACTTCAACCATCCTCTAGCGGGACAAGACGTGACTTTCGAAGTTGAAATTTTGTCAGTAGAATAGCGAACCCAATAAAGATAATTTCCATGAGCAATGAAATGAAAATCCTATTAGCTAACCCACGCGGCTTTTGTGCTGGTGTAGACCGTGCGATTAGCATCGTAGAGCGTGCGCTAGAGATGTATCAGCCACCGATTTATGTTCGTCATGAGGTGGTGCATAACCGTTTTGTGGTTGAAGGGCTAAAACAACGTGGCGCTGTCTTCGTTGAAGAGCTGCATGAAGTGCCAGACAACAACATTGTGATTTTTTCTGCTCATGGTGTATCGCAGGCGGTTCGTCAGGAAGCCAAGCAGCGAGATTTGACCGTATTTGACGCGACGTGCCCGTTGGTAACCAAAGTGCATATGGAAGTAGCGCGAGCAAGCCGCCGCAATATGGAAGTGGTTCTGATTGGTCACGCAGGTCACCCTGAAGTGGAAGGCACAATGGGGCAGTACGCGAGTGAAACCGGTGGTATGTACTTGGTTGAAACCCCGGCCGATGTTGAGAAACTGAAGTCGATTGTGAAAGATCCATCCGATCTTCATTACGTAAGCCAAACGACACTTTCTGTAGATGAAACTGCCGATGTTATCGAAGAGCTACGCCGCGTCTTCCCAGATATCCAAGGACCACGTAAAGACGATATCTGTTACGCGACACAAAACCGCCAAGATGCCGTACGTGAATTAGCGGGTGACGTAGATGTGATGGTTGTTGTGGGTTCAAAAAACTCATCAAACTCTACACGTCTTAAAGAGCTAGCTGAAAAGCTAGGGACACCTGGCTACTTAACCGACTGTCCGGAAGATATCAAACCTGAATGGTTCGAAGGCAAAACAAAGGTCGGCGTGACTGCGGGGGCATCTGCTCCGGAAGAGCTCGTTAATCAGATTCTAGAGCGAATCAAAGAACTCGTCGGTGCCGAAGCGGTCGATGAAGTGCTTGGTCGTGAAGAGAATATGTTCTTTGAAGTACCCAAAGAACTGCAAATCAAGCAAGTGGATTAATCTCCATTTATCGAATATTAAAAAGACGATCCGCGGGTCGTCTTTTTTACATCTCTCTCAGTTCATTTAGGTAATCACGAATCTGGTCTTTCCCTAAACCATCGATAATCATATCGGACATCTTCGTGATTCTTCGCTCAAGCGACTGAGCAACTCTTTCGCAATGTGCGTACACCTCTTCATCAGAACCTTCAGTCGGAAAGGCATCGACTTGCCAGTTTACTCGAACGCCACCCGCAAGCCACTGAGGAGCTGCCTCTTGATGTAAAGAGTCACAGAGAATAATAACGATGTCAGGAAGAAACTGAGTTCGCTCTTCCCATGAGTGGGTGTGGATATGTGGAATGGGAAGTTGGTGGTCATCTAAATATTTTTGCACCACCGGGTGAACTGTGCCTGTGGGATGAGAGCCACCGCTGGCGACACTAAAATCTGCTGGCAGGATATGGGTTGCGATCGACTCAGCGAGCACACTTCGTCCAGCATTGTGCTTACATATGAACAAAACTTTATACATCATCGCCTCGTCTTTTCGGAGCGTCTTATTTATACGCTAGCGGAAACTCAGCGGTGATGTGTGAACTTTTTGTGTTAGTGGCTAATGCCCAGCATCTCTTTGAGCACTTTAAGGTAGCGGCGGCTTACTGGTATCTCAAAGCCAGTTTTGGTGATGATTTCTGCTAATCCGTTTTCGAGTAATTTGATTTCGCTGATGGCCTTAATGCTGACTAAGTATTGGCGATGACAGCGTACCAGTGGGGTTTTCTCTTCTAGCGTTTTTAATGTTAGTTGAGTGCTCGCGGCTTGGCTGGTGGAACGTACATGCACGCCGCTGATGTCACTGTATGCACATTCTACCGTGTCGGTGGCCATGATGACGATACGGTTGTGCCCGATGCACGGAATCTGATCTAAAGTGTCGGGCGTAATAGCAGACAGCTGTTGAGTTAGGGCGGATTGACTAATGACTTTATTTAGCCGTTTGACCGTTTTGGTTAAACGGCATGGGTCGACAGGTTTGAGCAAGTAATCAAAGGCGTTGTCTTCAAACGCTTGAATTGCATACTGGTCGTAAGCCGTGACAAAAACCACATAAGGCATGGTTTCTGGATCAAGCATTCCAAGTAGTTCAATCCCAGTGACTTGAGGCATTTGGATATCGAGAAACACCACATCAGGTTTGAGCTCATTGATTTTTTTTAGACCAAGGATCGCGTTTGAGGCATTGCCCACCACTTCAACTTGTCCTGTTTCATCCAATAACTCTGTCAGCTCTTCACGAGCAAACTGTTCATCATCAATGACGAGTGCGGTTAACATCCAACATTACCTTTATTGCTTCAGCGTGCTTTTATGATTTTGGGGGAATGATAAAGCTCATTTTAGTAAATTGATGTGGCTCGCACGTAATTTTTAGCGATGCATCACGCCCAAATTGATTAGTGAGACGTTTGTCGACAATTTCTAAACCTAGCCCGGAGTGGTTTTCTTTTGGCGGTTCAAAACTACCTGCATTGTCTTCGACAGTAATCAAGTGACCTTGTGGGTGTGCTTCGCTGTATATATGAACTTTACCACCTTCAAGCATGTTTGAAATGCCGTGCTTAATGGCATTCTCAACCAAAGGCTGGAGTGTAAAGCTTGGCAATTTGATGTCCAGCAATTCAGACTGAATATCGATTTCAACCTCTAAGCGGTCCGTAAAGCGGGCTTTCTCGATGCTCAAGTACGAGTTCACATGCGCTAGCTCTTCTTTTAGCGTCACGGTATTAATGTTTTGCTTTAAATTGCTACGGAAAAAGTGCGATAAATTTTGGATCAACTCACGTGCTTTATCAGGATCACGACGAGTAATCGCACTAATGGTATTGAGTGCATTAAACAAAAAGTGTGGATTCACCTGAGCGTGAAGCAGTTTGATTTCTGCTTGAGCGAGTAAGGCTTGTTGTTGTTGGTAGTCGCCATACAAGATTTGGCTAGAGAGAAGCTGAGCTATCCCTTCCGCCATTGACATGTTGGCCGTAGAGAACAATTTACGCTTCGGTTCATACAGCTTAATGGTACCAATGACCTCTTTCCCTGCACGCAGTGGGATGATCAGAGCAGACCCGAGCTTGCAATCTTTTGCAATGGAGCATTGGTATGGACGCTCCGCGCCATCAAGATAAATGATGTCGTTTTTCTCCATGGAGTCTAATGTGCTTTGCGATGAAATCGGCGTGTTCGGTTTATGGTGATCATCGCCAATGCCCACAAACGCCAAGATTTTTTCTTGGTCGGTAATCGCGACAGCGCCCACTTTGGTTTCTTCATAAATAATACGCGCGATTTTCTCAGCGTTTTCGGTGTTGAAGCCGTTGCTTAGAATTCCCACTGAGCGATCAGCAATGGTGAGTGCTCGACGCGAAAACGTCGCAGAAAACTTTTCAAAGATCGCTTTTCTGTCTTGCAGGATACTCATGAACAATGCCGCACCAAATGAGTTCGCGATGATCATCGGTGCTGCAATGGCAGACACCAGTTCATAGGCTTGATCAAAGGGTTTAGCGACGGCGAGCAGCAAAATCATTTGCACCACTTCTGCAACAAACGTGACGCTGAATACGACGCTTGGATTAAACAGCAATGCGCCTTTATTTCGCTTGATAAGGTAAACGTGGAGCAAGCCACCAATTACACCTTCGGCGGTGGTTGAAATTGCGCAGGCGAGGTCAGTAAAGCCACCAAGAGAGTATCGATGGATGCCACCAGTAAATCCGACGGCGAAACCCACCACTGGGCCACCAAACAGCCCGCCCATGACCGCGCCGATCGCGCGAGTATTGGCAATAGCGTCGTTGATATGAAGACCGAAATAGGTGCCGAGAATACAAAAGCCAGAGAAGAGTACGTAACAAATTAGGCGGTGGCTTAAGCGCGAAGAAATACTCAGCAAAGGTAAGATGATTGGCGTTTTACTTAGCATGTAAGCCAAAACTAAGTAAACACACATCTGTTGTAAAAGGGAAACGACCAGTTCCATAGTGAACCTAACCTAGAATCAATGTTGTTATTGTATACCTAAGTCACTTCAAGATGCTTGGCTCAGATAAATAAAGACAGCTTAATACATGGCGCTGCGCTCCGAGTTCTGAATCTTAAAGTGACTTGGGTATAAAACAAAAAGAGCCTGCAATTGGCAGGCTCTTATCTTAGTCACTCGGATGCGACGAGTATTACGCTGTTTCTGATACGGCTTGTGGTTTCTCTTCGTCAGCCAGTTCAGTTTCACCTTTACCCTTAGAGGTTTTGATAACGTAACCAGTCACTGCTAGGGCAAACACAATACCGACGATAGTTGATAGTTGCATTGGCAGGCCAAAACCTAGCGAGCTGTTGTTTAAGATGAACGTGACACATACCGTGGTCATGAAGATAGCAGGGATAGTAGTAATCCAGTGCAGCTTGTTGTGACGTAGTAGGTAAGCTGACGCAGTCCAAAGCATCATTACTGCTGTTGTTTGGTTAGCAAAACCGAAGTAGCGCCAGATAATGCCGAAGTCTACTTGAGTTAAGATACCGCCGATAACGAACAGTGGAAGTGCCATCAGTAGGCGGTTACGTAGCGTCTTTTGTTCCATGTTGAAGTATTCAGCAAGGATCAGACGGCTTGAACGGAATGCTGTATCGCCAGACGTAATTGGTAGGATAACCACACCTAGGAACGCAAGGATACCACCGAACACACCAAGCAGACCAAATGATGCGCTGTATACCACGTTACCAGGGCCACCGTTTTTCACAGCTTCTGATAGTGCGTCTAGAGAGCCGAAGAAAGACAGAGCGATAGCACACCAGATTAGCGCGATAACACCTTCACCAATCATTGCTCCGTAGAAGACGAAACGACCGTTTTTCTCGTTTTCCATACAACGCGCCATCAGTGGAGACTGAGTCGCGTGGAAGCCAGAGATCGCGCCACATGCGATAGTGATGAACAGTGCTGGCCATAGTGGCATATCATTTGGGTTAAGGTTCGAGAACATGTCTGAAACTTGGAAGTCACCCATTACTGTGTGTTCGCTAGAAAACGCAACGGCTGTCATTAGACCAACAGACATAAAGATAAGTAGAGCGCCAAACAGTGGGTAGAAGCGGCCAATGATTTTATCGACAGGAACAATCGTCGCAATGATGTAGTAAGCGAAGATAGCGATAACCATAGTCGTCATGCTTACGCTCAAGCTTGTTTGATCATTGATGAGGTTAGTAATCATGCCTGCAGGAGCAGAAACGAACACTACGCCAACAAGAAGCAGTAGGACAATGGCAAAAATATTCATAAAGTGTTTTGCGCCATTACCTAGGTAGCGACCTGTGATAGTAGGTACAGATGCGCCGCCGTTACGCACTGAAAGCATGCCAGAGAAGTAATCGTGTACTGCGCCAGCAAAAATACAACCGACAACAATCCAAAGCATTGCCGCTGGACCGTATAGTGCACCCATGATTGGGCCGAAAATTGGACCAACACCAGCGATGTTAAGTAGCTGAACTAGATAAACTTTCTTTGTTGACATTGGAACGAAGTCAACACCGTCCGATTTGGTGTGAGCAGGCGTTTGGCGTTTTTCATTGATGCCGAAAATCTTCTCGACGAAAGCGCCGTAGATGAAGTATCCGCCGATTAGGGCTGCGACACAGGTTAGAAACCACATCATAGCAATTGTCCTTGGTCTTAGTTGGGTAGGGTAATTTTTTAATCTCAGGATGCATGTTATGCGTCACTTGTGTTAAATGCATTCGGTTAGTAGATGAGTGGTCGAATAGAGCACTGAGTGGTCGATATGCTGCTTGAGCGGTTTTTAAAAATGGCGAACGGTTGATTGCAGTAGTGAGCGGCTGATTCGAGGCGTCAGTGGTTTAATCTGCAAGCTAAGCGGCAAACGCCAATAATTAGTGGTAAGCTTATTTTTGAAAACAATTACTTAAGGAAGAACCATGAAAAAGGCAACGTTAGGTTTGGCGCTGGCTTTACTTGCAGGATGCGCTGCAACGACGGAAGATCTTGCCAAGTCAGGAGATTGGCATCAGATCGGATATCAAGATGGTGTAGCCGGACACACATCACGCACGATGAGCGAGCTGCGTGAGTTGGGTAGCGTTAAGCAAAGTGACTACGACCAAGGTTATTTAGAGGGTCTACGTGAATACTGTAACCCTGCTTTTGCGTATCAAATGGGGTTATCTGGTCAGTATTATGAAGGGGTTTGTGAGGGTACTGAGCAAGCACAAAAATTCCGTATGGAATGGCAGCGTGGCTGGAATGAGTACTCAAATTAATAGTCAATAAAGCCGCTGTGATACCGTCCGCATAACATAATTGTGGCAAAACTCCTATTATTAAACTGTGTGCATATTGCTTGATAGTGAGCACAGAAAAAAGGAATCACATTATGTCAACGCAAATGGCTGGTGGCTGGAGTCCATTTCATGAACTCACAGCAGAGGATAAAGAAGTATTTGCTAAAGGTATCGAGGGGTTTGTCGGTGTCAAATACTCCCCTTTGGTTGTGGCTACTCAAGTCGTAGCCGGACAAAACTATGCGTTTTTCTGTAATGCAGAAGTTGTCTACCCTGGAGCACAACCATACCCAGCAATGGTTCATATGTTCAGCGACCTTGAAGGTAAAGTCGGTATTACTCACATTGAACGATTGAACTACTAAATTAAGCCATAAAAGGCGCCTGACTTTTAAATAAGTGAGGCGCTTTATTGATTAAGGTTGATTCGCTTGATCGATCACGACTTTTCTTAAATATCCTTGTTTGGCTTTCAGTTGCTCAGTCGCGCTTTCTTTATCCAGCCCGGTTAAAATCATCAAAATCGCTAACTTGGCGTCGTAGTCCGTTTCTTTGAGCGCAGTTTTAGCCTCTTGGTTAGTACAATCTGTTGCTTGCATAACAATACGAGCCGCTCTTGCAACTAGCTTTGCATTCGTCGCTTTCACATCTACCATTAAGTTCTGATAACTTTTGCCTAGGCGAATCATGCTTGCAGTAGTGAGCATGTTCAGGACGAGCTTTTGCGCCGTCCCTGATTTTAAGCGAGTGGATCCCGTTAACGCTTCAGGTCCAACAACGGGGCTGATCGCAATATCGGCAATATCTGCAATCGGAGAGTCAGGGTTACAAGATAGTGCTACAGTGGTGGCACCAAGTTCGTTCGCATACTCTAAGCCACCAATCACATATGGTGTTCGTCCACTTGCCGCAATACCAACGACGACATCGCGTTGTGTTAGTGCATTCTCTTTGAGATCTTGCTCGCCTAGTGCAGGATCGTCCTCTGCCCCTTCTTTCGCGCGGAATATGGCCTCTTTTCCACCCGCAATAATACCAACGACCATCTCTGGATCCGTGCCAAAAGTTGGTGGGCATTCTGAAGCGTCCAAGACGCCGAGCCGACCACTGGTGCCTGCACCGATGTAAAACAACCGACCTCCGACCTTAAATGCTTCCGTGATCTTATCAACGGCTTGAGCGATCTCTGGTAGCACTTTCTCGACCGCAATTGGGACGAGTTTATCTTGTTGGTTTAAACGCTGCACAATATCGAATGAAGGAAGAAGATCGATATCCATTGTTTCAGGATTTCGACCTTCAGAGACGAGGTGAGAAAGAGCCGCAATAAGCGCGTCATTTGTCATAGTAATTTAAGCCTTCGTGATTAATTTTTTGAGTAGAGTACGCCAAGTGAAGCGAGACGACTTGCCCCTGTGACTTCCGGTAAATTGCTAGGGAGGCTATGAATATAGCGCTGTGCGAGCCAAGCAAATGCCATGGCTTCCATGTAGTCACCATCAACGCCTTTTTCTGCCGTTGTCGCAACGTGCCATTGTGGCAATAACTTAGTCAATCGCTGCATTAAAAGTGGGTTTCTTGCTCCACCGCCACAGACCAATAGTTGAGGCGTGATGCCATGAGAAAACTTGTCGACTTCGTTGGCAATGGTAATCGCAGAATATTCGCAGAGTGTGCGCTGTACGTCTTCGGTTGGTAAATTGTAATGAGCCAGTTGCTGATGCAGCCAGTCAATATTGAACAGTTCTCGCCCGGTACTTTTAGGTGCTGGCATGGCGAGGTAAGCTTCTTTAAGTAATTGAGTCAACAAAGTAGCGTTTACCGTTCCTTTCAGTGCAAATTGTGCATCTTTGTCGAAGCTTTGCCCAGTGTGCAGAGCACACCACGCGTCCATCAACATGTTGCCCGGACCTGTGTCATAGCCAATGACTGGTTGCTCGGGATGCAGTACAGAGATGTTGGCAATGCCACCGATGTTCAGCACGACGGTGGTGGAATCTTGCATGGCAAAGATACTTTTATGAAAAGCGGGAACCAGCGGTGCACCTTGACCACCTAGCGCCATATCTTTACGTCGAAAATCTGCAACCGTATCAATCCCTGTTTTCACTGCGATGATGTTGGCATCACCCAACTGAGTGGTAAAGGGTAACTCTCCAGTAGGTTGGTGGAATACCGTTTGACCGTGATTACCAATCGCACGAATTTGTTCCGCGACGCAGCCAGACTTATTGAGCAGTTGTAAAACGGCGTCAGCGAAGAGGTGGCCAAGTTGGTGATCCAATTCACCTATGGCTTTTAAATTTGTGGCTTGACCGGTACAAACAGATAACAGCATTTCTTTCAGTGCTGTGGGCATTGGGTAATCGTCGTGCGCAACCAGACGAACGTGCTCATCACTTATTTCAACCAGAGCGGTATCAACGCCGTCCATACTCGTTCCAGACATCACACCAATGTACAGTTCGTTAAATTTCATAGCCGATCTCGTCAATTCTTCATTCACTTATTGTAAAGCAAATCTGAAGCGAATAACCTCATCGAATACGAGATATTCAGCCGATTTTGAGGAGAAAACATGGGACCGTTATGGGTTGACGTCGCGGGTTATGAACTGACCGCTGAAGACAAAGAAATTCTGGAACATCCTACGGTTGGTGGCTTAATTCTATTTGCTCGCAACTATCATGATAGTGAACAGCTTCAAGCACTTACTCAATCAATCCGCAGGGCAGCCAAGCGCCCGATTTTGATCGGTGTGGATCAAGAAGGGGGGCGAGTACAACGCTTCCGTGAAGGTTTCTCGTTGATCCCTGCAGCCGAAGAATACGCCAAACATCAAAATGGTGAAGAGTTAGCACGTATGGGCGGTTGGCTAATGGCAGCGGAGTTGATAGCACACGACATTGATTTAAGCTTTGCACCCGTGCTCGATAAAGGTCATCAATGTAAAGCGATCGGTAACCGAGCATTTGGCGAAGATGCCGATACCATTCTTCGATTTAGCACCGCTTACATGCAGGGCATGAAGAGCGTTGGAATGGCAACAACAGGCAAACACTTCCCGGGTCACGGTGGTGTGATTGCTGACTCACACTTAGAAACGCCATACGACGAGCGCAGCGACATTTTTGAACAAGACATGGCTATCTTTAAAACGCAAATTGATGCCGGTATTTTAGATGCCATGATGCCTGCTCACGTGATTTTTCCGAACTACGACTCTCAGCCAGCGAGTGGTTCAGAATACTGGTTGAAACAGGTTTTGCGACAGCAACTCGGTTTTAAAGGCTTGGTTTTCTCCGATGATCTGACGATGGAAGGCGCTGCAATCATGGGTAGTCCTGCCGAGCGTGGGGTTAAAGCCTTGAAAGCCGGTTGCGATATGCTATTGATGTGTAATAAGCGTGAAGCACACATTGAGGTGTTGGATAACTTGCCAGTATCAACAGTGCCACTGGCGGATGCGTTACTGAAAAAACAGTCGTTTTCTCTAAGCGATCTCAAGTTATCTCAAGAGTGGAAAGCGGCGAGTGAAGCGATGAAACGCTTGACCAGCTAAACCTCTTGTAAACGATTCAAAACACCGATTAGAAGCCAAAGTTAATTATACTTTGGCTTTTTATTTGTCTGTAAATAATAATTTACACCAAATGTTTTTTATTGTGTACGCTTGTTTTTCTTTTTTAGCCTGTTATCTTGTCGTTAAAGCTTAGTTGTCTCACCAAGGATTTGGTTGGGTGTAAAAATAAATATACAGGTTAGAGTTATGCAGAAAAGTGAGTTGAGCAATATTAATATTAGCGAAGAGCAGGTTCTTATTACCCCAGAGGAGCTAAAAACCAAGCTTCCTTTGAGTGAAAAAGCGCGCCGCTTTATTCAAGAGTCTCGCCAAACTATCGCTAATATTATTCATAAAAAGGATCATCGCCTGCTGGTTGTATGTGGTCCATGTTCTATCCACGACGTGGAAGCGGCGAAGGATTACGCAAAACGTCTTAAAGCGCTCTCTGAACAACTAAGTGACCAACTGTATATTGTTATGCGTGTTTACTTTGAAAAACCACGCACCACGGTCGGCTGGAAAGGGCTGATTAACGATCCGCACCTCGATGGCAGCTTCGATATTGAACATGGTCTGCATGTTGGACGCGAACTGCTAGTGGAATTGGCAGAGATGGAAATCCCGCTCGCTACTGAAGCTCTGGACCCAATTAGTCCACAATACTTGGCGGATACTTTTAGTTGGGCTGCGATCGGCGCACGTACTACGGAGTCACAAACTCACCGTGAAATGGCAAGTGGCCTGTCTATGCCAATCGGTTTTAAAAATGGCACGGATGGTAGTTTGGCAACCGCAATCAATGCGATGCAAGCTGCGTCTTCTAGCCACCGTTTTATGGGGATCAACCGTGAGGGACAAGTAGCGCTATTGACCACTCAGGGTAATGCTAATGGACATGTGATCTTACGTGGCGGCAAGCAAACTAACTACGACTCAGTGTCAGTTACTGAGTGTGAGCAAGAAATGGCGAAATCTGGCCTTGATGCATCATTAATGGTGGATTGTAGTCACGCCAACTCACGTAAAGATTACCGTCGCCAGCCATTAGTCGCAGAAGATGTTATTCACCAAATCCGTGAAGGTAATAAGTCCATTATCGGCCTTATGATTGAAAGCCATATCAATGAAGGAAATCAATCTTCTGACTTATCTCTTGAAGAGATGAAATACGGTGTATCTATCACTGACGCATGTATCAATTGGGATTCAACTGAGGCACTATTACGTCATGCACATGAAGAGCTAGTGCCTTTCTTAGAAAATCGTCTAAAGGCTAATTAATACAGGATTTAAGGAACATCAATGGCAGTTGAACTTAACGCATTACGCGATCAGATTGATGCAGTCGACAAGCAAATGTTGGAGCTATTAGCTCAGCGTTTGGCGCTCGTAGAGAAAGTTGGGGAAGTAAAAAGCGAACATGGTTTGCCTATTTATGCCCCTGATCGTGAAGCGGCGATGCTGGCTTCTCGCCGAGCAGAAGCTGAGAAAATAGGAATTCCTCCACAGCTTATTGAAGATATTCTGCGTCGTACCATGCGTGAGTCTTATGCCAGTGAAAAAGACTCCGGTTTTAAGTGTTTGAACCCTGAATTACGCTCAGTGGTCATTATTGGTGGTAATGGCCAGTTAGGCGGCCTGTTTGGGCGTATGTTTAAGTTATCTGGTTATCAAGTCAAAGTGCTTGGTAGCAAAGACTGGGATCGTGCGGATGACATCCTAAAAGATGCGGGCCTGGTGGTGGTTACTGTGCCAATTCACCTAACAGAAGGTGTGATTGAAAAGCTAGGTAATCTGCCACAAGACTGTATTCTGTGTGACCTGACTTCTATAAAATCTAAGCCACTGCAAGCAATGTTGAATGTGCACCAAGGACCGGTGGTTGGTTTACACCCAATGTTTGGCCCAGATGTGCCGAGCCTTGCCAAGCAGGTGATTGTGTACTGTGATGGGCGTGGAAATGATCAATACCAATGGTTGCTGCAACAGTTTGGTATTTGGGGCGCGAGCTTGTGCCAGATTGATGCGCAAGAGCACGATCATGGCATGACGTTAATCCAAGCGCTGCGTCACTTCACCTCATTTGCTTACGGCATGCATCTAAGCAAAGAGAACCCGAACATTGAGCAACTGTTAAAGTTGAGCTCACCAATCTACCGCCTGGAGTTGGCGATGGTAGGGCGTCTGTTTGGTCAGGATCCAAACCTCTACGGTGACATTATTCTCTCATCGCAAGAAAACATCGACATGATTAAGCGATTCCACCAACGCTTCGGCGAAGCACTTGCGATTTTGGATAGCAAAGATAAAGCCAAATTTGTCGAAAGCTTTGAGCAGGTGAGTGAGTGGTTTGGTGATTATTCACAACAATTTATGAATGAGAGCCAAAACTTACTCAAACAGGCGAATGATAATATTCATCGCGGTTAATCGCTGGTTATCTATCCGTGTGGAGCCCGAAACGAAAAGAGCAGCTTACGCTGCTCTTTTTTGTGTCGAGAGATAAATCAGTTAGTCGCGGTATTGCTGGTATCTTCACTTGATACTGTATTGATACTGGTGTCGCGATAGGGGGAGTTGGTTAAATTGACTTGCAGACGCACGACATTATCAATCAATTGAACTAAAGGGCCCCATTTCACTTTTTTCTCTTTTTCAAATACATAATTGAAGTTTTCAGGTGTCCATTCCATCAAGTATTGAGGGTTGAGTGCTCGCCCGAGAAAGCGCACCTCGTAATGCAGGTGCGGGCCAGTGGAATTACCTGAACTACCACATTGAGCAATCACATCGCCTTTACTGACAAATTGGCCGCTTTTCACTTTAAAGCGTTGTAAGTGAGCAAAGGAGCTCATAAAGCCAAATGAATGACGAATAGTGACATAGTTGCCATAGCCACGATTACTCGGGCGAACGGTTTCCACCACTCCGTCTGCAGGTGCGAGGATTTCTTCTCCTCGTTTACAGGTAAGATCGATACCAGTATGAACGTGTCGTTTACCTGAAATAGGATTAATGCGACTGCCGTAGGAAGAAGAAATACGTTGGTATGTCACTGGGCTATCATTTGGAATCAAACGAAACATGGTTGCTCGAACCGCGGAATCGATAGCTGCTGCATCAATTCGCTCTTCTAACGCCATGTTGTTTTCATCGATTATCAGCTCTTCGTCAGCGAGACCTAGAACCGATTCGACGTCGAATACCCGTTTTCCTAATAGCTGAATTTGATTGTTTTTATCGGTCAATGACTGAGAAAGCGAGTGGTTGGTATCAAGCTGCTCTTCATAAAGAGCGGTGATTTCGGCCTTTTCACTTTCTAGTTTGGCGATGGTTTGTGTTAGTTCGTCTTTATTGTGTATCTGCTGTTGATTGAGATACCACGCGCCACCAACGACGGCGGGTAATGCCAATACCGAAGCAAATACTGCTAGGACCGAACTGCGGCCCAAATAGAACTGCTGATCGCCGTCTTTCGTCGGGATCTGCATGATGATTTTTTTAGACATAGTTATTGTTACTTAAATAGGCGTTCATTTATTTTTCTCCTAAATCAGAGAGATGTTCTAACTCTCGGTTCAGAAGGTCGTTATTGCCTACATTCAATTCTATAAATCGTTTTAGTTGGCTAATGCTCTCGATGTCTATCTTGATGATCTTTAACCTAATCTCACACTTAGAAATATCCACAATTTGCGCTTTTAACGTAATCACTTGTTCGGATTGATCAAATGAAAAAGTCACATGGGCTGGAAGGGCTGGATCCAAAGCCTCAGTCTCTTCCACTTTCATGAGTAAACCATGTAAGGAAAGATCTTGAATCCTAGCTTCAATTGCCAAGTCACGTTGTTCTACCTTCGCTGGCGCTTGATGGAGAATGCGTGAAAAGCGTCGTCTCTCTGCCATGTGCATTTTCTCGTCATGTCTTCAAACAGAATTGAATAGTATATCAATGTGAACAAAAAATGTTCGATTGCTGTTTGAAAAGTGTCGAGGTCGCTACAGAGTGACGTAAGTGCAATGTCATGTTCTTAACGAACGAGACGGGCTAATGAGCTCTTTTTTATAACAAAGAAAACAAAGGCCGCTATGATAGCGGCCTTTGTACAAATTACAATCAAACTTTGCGGGTTGCGATTACTTCGCAATACGCTTGTATTTGATGCGGTGTGGTTCTGCGGCTTCAGGGCCCAACGTTTTCTTCAACCAGTCCATGTACTCGGTGTAGTTACCTTCGTAGAAGTTAACTTGGCCTTCGTCACGGTAGTCAATGATGTGGGTCGCGATACGGTCAAGGAACCAACGGTCGTGCGAGATAACCATTGCACAACCAGGGAACTCTAGTAGTGCTTCTTCTAGGGCACGCAGTGTTTCAACGTCAAGGTCGTTGGTCGGTTCGTCGAGTAGTAACACGTTACCGCCCGCTTTAAGCAGTTTCGCAAGGTGGACACGGTTACGCTCACCACCTGATAGCTCACCAATGATTTTTTGTTGGTCGCTGCCTTTAAAGTTAAAGCGTGAACAGTACGCGCGAGCAGGGATTTCGAAGTTGTTGATCTTAATGATATCTGCGCCTTCAGAAATCTCTTGGAATACGGTTTTAGAATCGTCCATGCTGTCACGGAACTGATCGACCGATGCAAGTTTCACAGTGTCGCCCATTTCAATTGTGCCTGAATCTGGTTGTTCAGTACCACTTAACATCTTGAATAGGGTAGATTTACCTGCGCCGTTCGCACCGATGATACCAACAATCGCACCTTTAGGGATGCTGAATGATAGGTCATCAATTAGAACACGGCCGTCAAATGACTTCGTTAGGTTCTTCACTTCAATAACTTTATCACCTAGACGCTCACCTGGCGGGATAAACAGTTCATTGGTTTCGTTACGTTTTTGGTGATCAGAGCTTTGCAGTTCTTCAAAGCGTGCCATACGTGCTTTTGATTTCGCTTGACGACCTTTAGGGTTTTTACGTACCCACTCAAGTTCTTTCTCGATGGTTTTTTGACGAGCGCTTTCTTGAGACGCTTCTTGTTGTAGACGAGCGTCTTTTTGCTCCAACCATGAGGTGTAGTTACCTTCCCATGGGATACCTTCACCACGGTCAAGCTCTAAGATCCAACCCGCGGCGTTATCTAGGAAGTAACGGTCGTGGGTGATAGCGACTACAGTACCTGTGTAATCCACTAAGAAGCGCTCTAGCCAAGCGACAGATTCTGCATCTAGGTGGTTGGTAGGCTCATCAAGCAGCAGCATGTCTGGCTTAGAAAGTAGCAGGCGACAAATAGCGACACGGCGGCGTTCACCACCTGATAGGTGCGCAATTTTTTGGTCCCATTCAGGTAAACGAAGTGCGTTTGCAGCTCGCTCAAGTGCGTTTTCTAGGTTGTGACCATCTTTCGCTTGAATCAGAGCTTCAAGTTCGCCTTGCTCTTTTGCAAGTGCGTCGAAGTCTGCATCTGGTTCTGCGTAAGCCGCATAGACCGCATCCAAACGTTTCAGTGCGTCAGCAACGTCAGCAACCGCTTCTTCAACAACTTCACGAACGGTTTTTGATTCGTCTAATACTGGCTCCTGAGGTAGGTAGCCTACGTTTAGACCAGGTTGTGGACGCGCTTCACCGTCGATATCCGTGTCGATACCTGCCATGATACGTAGCAGTGTGGATTTACCTGCACCGTTCAGACCTAAAACACCGATTTTCGCACCAGGGAAGAAGCTCAGAGAGATGTCTTTAAGAATTTGACGCTTAGGTGGCACAATCTTGCTCACCCGCGACATGGTATATACGTATTCAGCCATTGCCGATCGTTCCTAAATTAACTGTCATTCAAACCCATCATTTTATACCAAGTGCTTTGTTTTTGTTACCGCATTGCAAGAATTTCCCTTTCGAATGGATTTCTTATTTTGAGCTGACCGGAAACTTACACGGTTAGGGTATACACTTTTGTTATTCTTTATAAATGACGAAGTGCTTTCTGCACAAGTTAGGAACTCCTTGTCTCCATCGTCTTAAAAGTTTCACGAGTACAATTTTTAATACACTAAGTTGCTTTACATGGACATCTGCATTCTGTGTAAATAGATGCATGTGTGAAAATTGCCTTAACATCACATGAACGCTAACAAAACGAGGCTTTGGGGCAGTATATGTCTGGGGAAAATGACACAAATGAGATTCAACGTATCTGAATTGGCTAAAAACGTATGCTGTGCAGCCGCGCTGTGTGCGATGAGTTTGAGTGCTAATGCCGCGCTGAGCTTGGAAAAGCAGCGTGAAGTTTATGAGCAAGCTCAAGATTTATTAGATAAAAATGACATCGACGGATACCTTTCGATCCGTCCTAAAATTTCTGACTATCCACTGACGCCTTATGTGGACTACCGAACATTTATTAGACAGTTACCGGAAAAATCGCCACAGCAGGTGAACGAATTTATTTCGGAGTACGAGTCGTTTCCTTTTTCTCGTCGTGTTCGCGCTCCATACCTCAACCATCTTTATAAGCAAAAAGATTGGAAAACCATTACTGAGTTTCAAAAAGTCATTCCAAGTGGCGAGCGTTACCAATGTATTTTCTACGTGGCTCAGTTAGAGCAAGGTAAGAAAGTCGCCGCGTTTAAAGGGGCTGAGCATATGTGGTTGCGTGGCAGAAGTATTGCCGATGAGTGCGATCCATTATTCGCAGCATGGGACAAGGCAGGTGAACGTACTGATGAATTGATCCTCCAGCGTATGCTACTGGCGTTTGATGCTCGTAATGGCAGTTTGATGAGTTACTTACTTAAACTGCCTAAATCCTCGCAGGCAAGGCAACAAGCGAAAGAAATGAAGGCGTTGTTTGATAACCCTTCAAGCGTTGCGGAGTTCGCGAAGAAAAAACCGGCTAATGATTTTAATCGAGCGCAAAGCGAATATGCGTTGGAAAAGCTAGCTCGCATGAATACCAGTCAAGCGCAGAGTGCGTATGATACCGTCATTAAAGGGCAGAAGTTTTCTCCAGAAAAGGCGCAAGCCCTGGCTGACTATATCGCATTTCGATTGACCCGTACTGAGTCTGAGTCACTATCTAAGTGGCGCGATGATAAAACGAAAACCAGCCAGTACTTACCGCTCATTGAAACTCGCATTCGCTTAGCGATTCAGAACGCGGATTGGAAGGGCGTACAAGAGTGGATTGCCGTTCTCAATAAAGAAGAGCAAGCGTCGCTTCGCTGGCAATACTGGCTTGGACGAAGTGAAATTGCGTTAGGTGATGACATCGCAGGGAAACAGCGTTTAGCGACTTTGGTCGGGCAGCGAAACTTTTATAGTGTGGCAGCCGCTAATGCGATTGGACAATCAATCAAATACCCTACGCATACGGTTAAGTTTGATAAGCGAGTGGTTCAACCCTATCAAGACTCGTTAGTTCGTATTGAAGAGTTGATCGCGACGGACAAAATTGCAGCAGCGAAAAGTGAATGGGCACATTTATTGCGCCGCGTAGGGAAAGATGAAAAGGCGATGTTGGCGGCTTATGCGTCTTCTAAGCGTTGGCATAACCTAACGGTGACCGCGAGTATTCAAGCGCAGATGTGGGATAATATCGAACTGAGGTTCCCGATTGCGCATCGCTGGTGGTTTAACTTTTATGCAAAAAAACACAACATAGATCCCGTGACGATGATGTCCCTAGCTCGACAGGAAAGTGCGTTGGATGTCGAAGCCCGTTCTCCAGTTGGTGCTCGTGGTCTTATGCAGATCATGCCCGCAACAGCAAAGTACACAGCACGTAAATATAAGTTGAGTTATCAAGGTACGCAGGACCTCTACAATGTGGGCAAAAATATCGAAATTGGTAGCCATTATTTGCAAGGCTTATTAGAGGATTACGATAATAATCGTATTTTTGCTCTTGCTGCTTATAATGCAGGTCCTAACAGAGTAAAAACGTGGCGAGAGCGTACCCAAGGAAAAGTGGATGCTTATGCCTTTATTGAGGCAATTCCATTTAGAGAGACACGCGGTTATGTACAAAACATCCTGATGTTTGAAACATATTACCGTGATCTTTTGGGTATCGATGGCGCGTTCTTGAATCAACATGAGATCAATACCAAGTATTGAGTGAGGTAACTTGATGTCGCACGAACCCGAGTACAAAGACTGGCAACAGATTATTGAGCTAATTCGAACTAGCATGGACAGTGAGCAAGATGACATGCTGTTAACCATGCTGATGTCACGTGATGAGAGAGAATCATTAATATCACGCGTTAATATTATTAACGAGCTTCTTAAAGGAGAATTATCTCAACGTCAGATCAGCCAGATGCTTGGCGTGGGTATTGCCACTATTACTCGTGGTTCTAACGAGTTAAAGTCTAAATCTGATGAAGAGAAAGACAAACTCAAGGTTTTGTTAGAGCAAGTTGCGGTATCTAAGTAGCCAGTGATTCCAATTCGCCTTTAGGTATCGGTATCACAAGTGGTTAAGATAACGTGTTAAAAAGGGCGGAAATATCCGCCCTTTTTCGTACCTAGCGAATGGGGGAGCGTTATAAATTTGAAGGGAAGTGCTCAGGGTTTGTGAATGGAATCAGAGCCAGAATCAAGGCTTGATGGTAAACCGAACTTCGAGTCAGCTGGTTTTGGGTGAGCAGGCTGATGGCACCACCTTTCTGTTTGATGTTCTCGGTACCAAACACCTCATCCATGACATCTCCCAGCTCATTCGCATGCTTGAGTTTGTCCAATACTTTAGGCGGCAGCATTAAGCTCGCAGAGCGAGATTCACCACGGTGAGTATTCGACTCAATCACCATCCACGCAAACGTCACGTTTGTTTCAATTCCCGCTTCAAGTCCGACATAGTAATCCGCGTTTGGCATCTCTACTTTTGCGTTTTTAACGCGGTTTAGTGCACCGCGATGAGTTTCTTCATCAGTCATAGGTTGATCTGCGACTTCACTAGGTACACTGACGCCGACGAAGTTGAACTCTTGGTGCGGAAATGCACTGTTAAATGCACTTTGAACGGCATTAATTTTAGCTGGGTTTAGCGATGCGATTACGACTTTTTGGGTTGCCATGATCTTTTTACTCACTGGTGTCTATTAACTCAATTTTACTTGGGTAGGCTTTACGTTCTCACTAGGGTAACAGCCTAATACTTTCAAGTGTTTAGTTATTTTTGTTAGCTCTTCTAGTGCCTGTTGCATTTCTGTCGAAGCAAGATGAGATTCCAAGTCTACGTAGAACATCTCTTCCCATGGGTTCCCCATAATTGGACGTGATTCTAGCTTGGTCATATTGATGCCGTAACGTTGCAGCACTAATAGTGTTTCAACCAATGAGCCAGCCTCTTGGGAGGTCGACATGATCAAGGTAGTTTTTGCTGGAATCTGAGTTGAAACCTCAACTGGTTTGCGAGCAACCACGATAAAACGAGTATGGTTCTCAGTTTGGTTTGCAATGTTGCCTTGAATTGCTTGCAAGCCGTATAGCTTACCGCTTGATGCATTACCAATTGCAGCAACATCATCACGATCCATCTCTTGAACTTTCTGCATTGCATCTGCCGTGCTGGCGCAAGACTCCAGTTTTACACCTTTCATACGGCTTAAAAACTCACTGCACTGTTGGTGTGGCTGAGGATGTGAATACAGCGTTTTAATGTTTTCCAGACGAATGTCTTTTTTCGCAACCAAGCAGTGCTCGATTGGTTGAGTTAGCTCTCCAACGATGTACAGCGTCGTGTGTTGTAGTAGGTCGTACACTTCATTAATAGAGCCTGAACTGGTGTTTTCGATAGGCAGAACACCATAATCAGCATGGCCCGATTCTACTGTTTGAGTCACTTCTTTGAAGTGTTCGCAGTTGAGCTCGATAAGTTCTGTATTTTTACGGCTGAAGTATTCGCGGCTTGCCAAGTGCGAGTAAGAGCCTTTGGCTCCTAAGAAAGCGACGCGAGCAAGTGGCTTACGACTTTGTTGCGGGTTAACGAGGTTTTGCAGGTAACTTTGCTGAAGAAGCACAGAGTCTTCAATGATGGTATGGAATAGTTTAGTGATGTACTGCGCGTCGAGTTCGTATTTATCTCGGCCATTAGAAATCAGCTTAACTAATAGTTGTTGTTCTCGAACGGCATCACGAACGGGTTTTGAGGTTTGTACTTTGCTTTTGGCTACTTCAATGCTGAGTTTACGGCGCTCAGACAATAAGCTGAGAAGTTGGTCATCCAGCTCATTCAAGCGCAAACGAATTTCTTCGAGGGAAATAGGTTGGTCAGTCATCAATTCTTTCCTTATAAAAAAGCCTCCCGATTTGGGAGGCTTTCTGTTTGTTTTTGACTTTTCTTTCACAAACGAGTTCGCCTCTCCGACTATGGGAGGAAAAAGAAGTCAAAAATAAACAGTGAGGTTAAATGCATAAATAGTGCTTAATTTATGAGTGTTTAAACACAATAAGCAAGGCAGGGGAGAGCGTCAAGCAAAAAAATAGCGCCTTTCGGCGCTATTTCCTCAATCTGGTCAGTTTACTCTTCTTCTTCCACTAGCTCAGGCTTATTTGCACGTCGAGCTTCAGGTTTGTGGGTCAGCTTGTTCAATTGTCGTTCTAGTTTTTGCTCCACTTCGTTGATAGCTGCGTAAAGATCTTCGTGAGTTGCTGAGGCAATGAGCTGGCCTTTAGGAACTTTAATAACCGCTTCGAATTTCTTCTGTTTGTTTGGTTCCTCACTGAAAGTTGCTTGGCAACCAATTAGGTCTACTTGCCATTTCTCCAGTTTTTTAAACTTGCTCTCAATATGAGCTCGGATTGCAGAGGTGATTTCGATGTTTTTGCCAGTGATATTCATTGTCATAAGTGTTTTTCCTCTGTTGCATCCCTCATGGGTTGAGTTCAGATTACCGCTTTAAGCATAAAAAAATGTGACTCAGATCATTATTTTGTTCGGGTTTTTTATGATGAAAAATGAATGTGATCTCACTCAAGATCTGCTGAGATTTATCGTGAAATTGCTTGTTATCGGTTAGTAAATCCGTAGATTGGATAGAGTACTCAGCTGAAAACGTCTTCGTTTTTAGGGAAGTTTTACGGCCTAATATTAGAGGTGGTTAAAATTTAACTATACGTAAAGTGTGATGACAGTCACTGAGTCTCTCAGACGAATTTATTTACAAAGCCGCTTATTGTACAAGCGGCTTTTTTGTGTCTGGCGTTTGACTGACTTTTCGTAGCGGTATCATGAAGAAGGGATCCTTTGGAGCCAGTGATACCCGCTCTAGACTTTTGACCTGGTCCAAACTTTCTAGCTGTTTGTATATAACGTAATAGCGATTAATGCTTGTGACGTACCCAACCGTTGAGCTTAAACTTTTCCGCATAACGACTTCCACGTTATTGAACCAAATATTAGGATCGTAGCCTTGCTGGGCTGCACGTTTACGAATTCGTTCTACATTCCCGGGGCCAGCATTGTAAGCCGCTAAGGTAAAGTAGAGTTTATTTTCCGCCGTAATAGCAGGATCACTGAAGTACTGTTTACGCAAAAATGCTAAATACTTCACGCCAGCATGAATATTGTTTTCTAGCTGCCGAACGTTTTTGATATTGATATTAGGGTCTCGAGCCGTGCTGGGTAGAACTTGCATTATGCCGACTGCACCTCGACTTCCAACGAGGTCGTTATTAAAGCCGGACTCTTTATAAGCGACGGCTGCGATCAGTAGATAGTCGATATCGTACTTCTCACCATAGCGTGAAAACAACGTAGCAAGCTTTTCTAGTTGAGCAATTTTGTTGGGGTTAAGGGCTTTGTTTAGCCAACCTGTGTTATCGATGTATTTTCCGTAAATGACGTTACCGAGCAGTGTCCCAGAACGAGATTTCTGAATAAACTTGTTCACGACGGCTTTCAAACTTGGGCTGTTTTCCCGCATTGCCCAAGCGATTTTACCATTTTCACGAATAGGGATTTCTGGGTGAGCTCGAATATCATCCATCACCTTCAGCCAAAGTTTGGCTTTATGACTATCGAGAACAATGGCTTTGACGTAGCCGTTATTGAGCATCCCAACCAGTTCGTAGTCTTGCAGTGTTTCTTCAATAAAATGTACGACAACGGGTGGCAAGCCTTTTTTATTTAGCTTCTTATTTAGTGCTTGAATACTCTCAAAGTAGCTAGAACTGGCACGTACCCAAACCTCTTTGCCGCTCAGTTGCTCAATGTTAGTCATGGCTGGTGTGCTTTTGTTCGTGACTATCCACTCGTCAATACCAGTAAGAATGGGTGAACTAAAATCGACTTTCTGTTTACGTGTGTTGGTAATGGTCAGATTGGCGACGACTAGATCACCGGAGCCATTTTCTAAGGCTGGCAGAAGTTGGTCACGGGCTAGAGGAATAATTTGTACGTTAAGTTTCGGTTTGAGCTTACGAAGGTCTTTTTCGAAATGCGCCAGGAGTTCTGCACCTATTCCTTTTGGTGTACCGCCCTCAATGTAATAGAAGCCTAGATCAGCAGAAACGAGGACACGTAAAACATTCTTCTCTTTAATAACATCGAGATCCCCAGTGTAAGGAGGTTGCTTGAGTGGTGATATTTGCAGTGCGCAAACGGAAGCAGACAATAAGAGCAGCATAACTGCGCATAGCTTAGGTATCGTCACGTTCACATCCTTTTATAAAGGGGAGGGGAACTTTAAGCATATGTAGAGCCCCGTAGATCATCAAGCAAGGGCAGAACACGCTATTGCGGGTAATAAAAAACCGCCACGGTAAAAACGGTGGCGGTTTAGTTTGAAGCGGCTCAGTTACTTCACAGGGTTGAGCTCGATAAGCTTTTCAGTTCTTGCTACGGCGTCTTCCAAACCGAGTTGCTTGTAGGCCTCTAGCTGGATAGTCAGTGACTTACGTGCCGCTTCTGTGTCTGGGAATGCTTTTTGTAGCTCTTGACTGCGATTAATTGCAGCTACCCAGGCTTCACGGCGGAGGTAGAAGTCAGCCGTCGCTAAGTCATAGTTCGCTAGGCGGTTTTTCAGCGCAACCATGCGTTTTTGTGAATCTTCTGCGTATGGACTGTTCGGGTAGCGTTGAAGCAGCTTTTTGAAGTCATCAAACGCTTTTTTTACTGGCTCAGGATCGCGATCGCTTCGATCTACGCTGAACAGATCATGCATAAAGTTACGATCTTGCGCCATATGGCTTAGGCCGCGCATGTAAAGTACCCAGTCCATTTTTTCATGGGTCGGGTTTAAACGCATAAAGCGAGAAATGGTTGCCAAGCCCAAAGCAAGGTCGTCGTTTTTGTAGTACGCATAGATTAGGTCAAGCTGCACCTGTTCTGAGTAGGCACCGAATGGGTAACGTGAGTCTAATGCTTCCAGTTTCTCAATTGCAGAAAGCCAATTACCACTTTGAAGAGAAATCTGTGCGTCTGCATACAGTTCCGAAGGCGGCACATCAGGAACGATTTCTTCTTTGCTTGCACATCCAAACAGAAGGGATACCGCTAAAAGGCCTGTTAAAGTCTGACGTTTCATATCAGGAGTCTGTTCCTTGAATCTAAATATTTCTTAAGCTGCCGTTACTTTCTTTCCAGTAACAGATACAATGACGTAATAGTCTATTTTTTCACAGTCGTGAGCATTAGTCTCACAGTTTTTAAAAAAGTTCGATATGGCTCAGCAGATTGTATTAACAAATACCGTAAAAGATAGCCAGTTAGGTCAACGTTTAGACCAAGCTATCGCCGAATTATTCGCGGACTTCTCTCGCTCGCGCCTGAAAGAGTGGCTGCTTGATGGGAAAGTTCAAGTTAATGGTGAAGTTGTCACCAAACCTCGCACCAAAGTAATGGGTGGCGAGGAAATTACATTGCAAGCCGAGTTAGAAGATGAAGAACGCTGGGAAGCGCAAGATATCCCGCTAGATATCGTTTTTGAAGATGACGATATTATCGTTATCAATAAGCCTCGTGACTTTGTGGTTCACCCAGGTGCCGGTACGCCAGATGGTACGGTGCTTAATGCGTTGTTGCATCATTACCCTGATATCGCAGAAGTGCCTCGTGCTGGCATTGTGCACCGTCTGGATAAAGACACAACGGGTCTGATGGTGGTGGCGAAAACCGTTCCTGCACAAACTCGTCTGGTTCGCGCACTGCAAAAACGTAATATTACTCGAGAGTACGAAGCGATCGCTATTGGTCGTATGACAGCGGGCGGTAAAGTGGACCAACCTATTGGTCGTCATTCTACCAAGCGCACGCTTATGGCGGTAGCACCAATGGGTAAACCAGCGGTAACGCACTACCGTGTCGCTGAACGTTTCCGCGAACACACACGTATCCGTCTGCGTCTTGAAACGGGTCGTACGCACCAGATCCGTGTGCACATGTCTTACCTTCAGCATCCGCTGCTCGGTGATATTGCATATGGTGGACGTGCTCGCATCCCGACAGGTGCTTCTGAAGAGCTAACGGCAATGATCCGTGGCTTTGACCGCCAAGCATTGCACGCCGTAATGCTACGCTTTGAACATCCAATTACGGGAGAAGTACTTGAGTTCCATGCCCCTGTGCCTGATGACATGGTGGCGATGACTGAAGCGCTTCGTCAAGATACGGAAGAGCACGGTTTACCGGAAGAGTTCTAAGATGAAGACAATCATTCCGAATTGGCGTGCGCCTAAAAATGTCAAAGCTTTTGCCTCAACACGCATAGGCGGTTTTTCGAAAGGCCCTTATCAAGGGCTAAATTTAGGTACTCACGTTGGGGATGATTTGTCTTTAGTAGAGAAGAACCGAGCTTGGTTGGCGCAGCAGGCGAACATGCCAAATGCGCCAATCTGGTTAAACCAAACACATTCGACCGTTGTGGCTCAAGCAAATGAACCAACAACACAAGTGCTTGATGCGGACGGTGTATTTACTTCGTCAAGCCATGTTATTTGTTCAGCGATGACCGCCGATTGTCTACCTGTATTATTGACGAATACACAAGGCACGCAGGTAGCCGCCGTTCATGCAGGTTGGCGCGGCTTAGCAAATGGTATTGTCGAAAATGCATTAGCGTTATTTTCAGGTGAAGTGATAGCGTGGCTTGGCCCTGCCATTGGCCCTCAAGCTTTTGAAGTTGGTGAGGATGTTCTGCAAGCTTTTGTTGATTTTGACTCACAGGCGCATCAAGCTTTTATGCCACGAGAGGCTAAAGGTAAATGGTTGGCTGATATGTCAAAGCTGGCAACGCAACGTCTAAATCGAGCTGGTGTGACACAAGTGTTTGACTCTGGACTTTGTACTTACCAAGATAAAGCCTCTTTTTATTCGTATCGCCGTGATGGTAAAACTGGTCGGCAAGCCACCTTTATTTGGATTGAAGATTAGTTATAAGCACTAAAGTGCCAAGATGCATAGTGCTATTTTTGCAAAGCTATCTTTATTCATTCACTCCCTTGAAATTCCTCCTCTGAGTATCCATCTTTCTAACTGTCAAAAGAATTTCCTTTAGTTGAGGTTAGGAAGGTAGATATGCGTCTTGATCGATTCACAAGTAAGTTTCAAATCGCTATCTCTGATGCTCAATCACTAGCGTTAGGGCGCGATCATCAATATATCGAGCCAGTTCACCTAATGGTGGCTTTGCTTGACCAAAATGGCAGTCCAATTCGTCCATTGCTTACTATGCTGGATGTGGACGTAACGCATTTACGCTCTAAATTGAGTGAAATGCTAGATCGATTACCAAAAGTCAGTGGCATCGGTGGAGATGTACAGCTCTCTAGTTCGATGGGCACGTTGTTTAACCTGTGTGACAAAGTGGCGCAAAAGCGTCAAGACTCCTATATCTCGTCTGAAATCTTCCTGCTTGCTGCTTTAGAAGATCGCGGACCATTGGGGCAATTACTCAAAGAGATCGGTTTAACAGAGCAAAAAGTTAGCCAAGCAATCGAAAAGATCAGAGGTGGTCAAAAGGTTAATGATCCGAATGCAGAAGAGCTTCGCCAAGCATTGGAAAAGTTCACCATTGACCTGACCGAGCGAGCAGAACAGGGCAAACTGGATCCGGTTATTGGCCGTGATGATGAAATTCGCCGTACCATCCAAGTATTGCAGCGCCGTACTAAAAACAACCCTGTGATCATCGGTGAACCTGGCGTAGGTAAGACCGCAATTGTTGAAGGCTTAGCGCAGCGCATAGTTAACAATGAAGTGCCAGAAGGTTTGCGTGGTCGCCGCGTGCTGTCATTAGATATGGGCGCACTGGTTGCTGGTGCTAAGTACCGTGGTGAATTTGAAGAGCGCTTGAAGTCGGTATTGAATGAACTCGCAAAAGAAGAAGGTAATGTCATTCTGTTTATCGACGAGCTCCACACTATGGTTGGTGCGGGTAAAGGTGAAGGCTCAATGGATGCGGGGAACATGCTCAAACCTGCATTAGCCCGTGGTGAACTGCACTGTGTTGGCGCAACAACACTGGATGAATATCGTCAGTACATCGAAAAAGATGCGGCGTTAGAACGTCGTTTCCAAAAAGTGCTGGTGGATGAGCCGACCGTTGAGGATACCGTGGCGATTTTACGTGGCTTGAAGGAGCGTTATGAGCTTCATCATCACGTTGAAATTACTGACCCAGCGATTGTTGCAGCGGCGAGTTTGTCACATCGTTATGTTTCTGACCGTCAGCTGCCAGATAAAGCGATCGACTTAATCGACGAAGCGGCTTCAAGTATTCGTTTACAAATTGACTCTAAGCCAGAGTCATTAGATAAGCTTGAACGTAAAATCATCCAACTTAAGATTGAGCAACAGGCGCTTAGTAACGAGCACGACGAAGCGAGTGAAAAGCGTTTGAAAGCGCTTAATGAAGAACTCAATGAAAAAGAACGTGAGTACGCTGAACTAGAAGAGGTTTGGAATACAGAAAAAGCCGCACTTTCTGGCACTCAACATATTAAGTCTGAGCTTGAACAAGCTCGTATGGACATGGAGTTTGCTCGCCGAGCTGGTGATCTAAACCGCATGTCGGAACTTCAATATGGTCGTATTCCTGAACTTGAGAAGCAGTTAGATCTTGCAACCCAAGCGGAAATGCAGGAAATGACACTATTGCGTAATAAAGTAACCGACAACGAGATTGCAGAAGTACTTTCTAAGCAAACTGGCATCCCAGTATCCAAGATGCTAGAAGCGGAAAAAGAGAAACTACTTCGTATGGAAGACGTACTGCATAATCGTGTGGTAGGGCAAAGCGAAGCGGTCTCTGTTGTATCGAATGCCATTCGTCGTAGTCGAGCTGGGCTTTCTGATCCAAACCGACCAATTGGCTCCTTCTTATTCTTAGGTCCAACTGGTGTAGGTAAAACAGAGCTTTGTAAGACACTTGCGAGCTTTATGTTCGACAGCGAAGATGCGATGGTCCGTATCGACATGTCTGAGTTCATGGAGAAACACTCAGTGGCAAGATTGGTTGGTGCGCCTCCAGGCTATGTCGGATATGAAGAGGGGGGTTACTTAACGGAAGCGGTTCGTCGCAAGCCGTATTCGGTAATTTTGTTAGATGAAGTAGAGAAAGCGCATCCGGATGTATTTAACATTCTGCTGCAAGTTCTCGATGATGGGCGTTTAACGGATGGTCAAGGTCGTACTGTTGACTTCCGTAATACGGTTGTGATCATGACATCGAACTTGGGTTCATCTCGTATCCAAGAGAATTTCGCAACATTAGACTATCAAGGTATCAAGAGTGAAGTAATGGATGTGGTTAGCAAACACTTCCGTCCTGAGTTCTTGAACCGTGTTGACGAAATCGTGGTGTTCCATCCACTTGGTCAAGAGCACATCAAGTCCATCGCTTCTATTCAATTAGAACGTTTGGCGAAACGACTAGAAGAAAAAGGATATCAACTAGAGGTTTCTGACAAAGCACTCGATTTGATCGCTCAAGTTGGTTTCGACCCTGTATATGGTGCGCGTCCTTTAAAACGCGCAATTCAACAGAATGTCGAGAACCCATTAGCCAAATCGATTCTTTCTGGTGAAATTGTTCCAGACAAGAAAGTGCAGCTAATCGTTACTAATGACCAAATTCGTGCCCATCAGTAATTGCACGGATACAATAAGAAATGAGATGAAAATCACATTCAAGGGGCCATTTGGCCCCTTTTCTATAATATTTTAGAGCCTCTTGCCTGTTTTCTGTACGAATGAACTAAAAAGGTGAGTTTTTTTTAAAAATGCACTTGTGTTCCTTAATGAACGCCCTATAATGCGCCTCCGTTGTCAAGGGAAAGCAAGTTAAGCGACGTCTAGACAACAAGGCCAGTGAGTTAAGAATTAACTCGCAGATAAATAACTTAAAAAAGTGTTTGACACGATAAGTTATCTAGCTAAAATGGCCGTCCACTTTGAAGAGAAGTTCAAAGTGTGCTCTTTAAAAATATAGACCTATCAATCTGTGTGGGCACTCGTTGATGATAATCCAATTAGAAGCTTCGGCTTCAAATTAGGTTTCAATGAAACGAAGTGACCATTGAATCTTCGGATTCAGCACAGTCAATTCAAACATTACTTTATGTAATGTTCAGTATTCATTGAGCCGAACAAAATCTTAAATTGAAGAGTTTGATCATGGCTCAGATTGAACGCTGGCGGCAGGCCTAACACATGCAAGTCGAGCGGAAACGAGTTATCTGAACCTTCGGGGAACGATAACGGCGTCGAGCGGCGGACGGGTGAGTAATGCCTAGGAAATTGCCCTGATGTGGGGGATAACCATTGGAAACGATGGCTAATACCGCATGATGCCTACGGGCCAAAGAGGGGGACCTTCGGGCCTCTCGCGTCAGGATATGCCTAGGTGGGATTAGCTAGTTGGTGAGGTAAGGGCTCACCAAGGCGACGATCCCTAGCTGGTCTGAGAGGATGATCAGCCACACTGGAACTGAGACACGGTCCAGACTCCTACGGGAGGCAGCAGTGGGGAATATTGCACAATGGGCGCAAG